>CAYWCB010000285.1:0-2295 GCA_964456615.1 uncultured Eubacteriales bacterium
CCGGCCGGCAGGTCGAGACGCATCAGCGAGTCGACCGTCTTGGGCGTGGGCTCGAGGATATCGATGAGGCGCTTGTGCGTCTTCATCTCGAACTGCTCGCGGCTGTCCTTGTTCACGTGCGGCGAGCGGATCACGCAGTAGAGGCTGCGCTCCGTCGGCAGCGGGATCGGACCCGAGACCTTCGCCCCGGTCTTCTGCGCCGTGTCGACGATGAGCTTCGTGGACTGGTCCACGATCTCGTGGTCGTAGCCCTTGAGCCTGATCCTGATCTTCTGGTTCGCCACCACTCAACCCTCCGTTGGATGCTGCAACGCGCGTCTGCGCGTCAGTTGCCGCTTCCTGCTGCTAGACGGGTATTTCTCCGCCGACCTTCCTGATGATCTCGTCGGCGATGGACTTCGGCACTTGCTCGTACGCCCTGAACTGCATCGTGTAGACCGCTCGACCCTGGGTACGGCTGCGAAGGTCTGTCGAGTAGCCGAACATCTCCGAGAGCGGCACCTTCGCCCGGATGACCTGCGCGTTGCCCCGTGGCTCCATGCCCTCGATGTGGCCGCGCCGGGACGAGAGGTCTCCCATGACGTCCCCCATGAAGTCCTCGGGGGTGACGACCTCGACCTCCATCATTGGCTCGAGCAGCACGGGCGACGACTTCCGTAGGGCCTCTTTGATCGCCATCGAGCCTGCGATCTTGAAGGCCATCTCGGAGGAGTCGACCTCGTGGAAGGAGCCATCGACGAGCTCGACCTTCACGTCGACGACCGGGTAGCCCGCGATCACCCCGCTGTCGAGGGCCTCCTGGATGCCCTTGTCGATCGCCGGGATGTACTCCCTGGGGATCGCGCCGCCCACGATCTTGTTGTCAAACTCGTAGCCGTCGCCCGGCGTCCGCGGCGAAACGTTGACGATGACGTGCCCGTACTGGCCACGACCGCCGGTCTGGCGGGCGAACTTCATGTCGACGTTCTCGACCGGCTTGCCCGCCGTTTCGCGGTAGGCCACCTGCGGCTTTCCGACGTTCGCCTCTACCTTGAACTCGCGGAGCAGCCTGTCGACGATCACTTCGAGGTGCAGCTCGCCCATCCCCGCGATGATGGTCTGACCCGTCTCGGTGTCCGTGCGAACACGGAACGTCGGGTCTTCCTCGGCGAGCTTGGCGAGCGCCGCGCCGAGCTTGTCGTGCTCGGCCTTCGTCTTGGGCTCGATCGCGATATCGATGACCGGGTCCGGGAACACCATGGATTCGAGGAGCACCGGCCCGCGCTCCGCGCACAGCGTGTCGCCGGTCGTCGTGTTCTTGAGCCCCACCGCCGCGACGATGTCGCCGGCGTAGACCGCGTCGACGTCCTCGCGGTGGTTGGCGTGCATCTGAAGCAGGCGACCGATGCGCTCCTTGTGACCCTTCGTCGAGTTCAGGACGTAGGAGCCGGCATCCATGGTGCCCGAGTAGACGCGGAAGTACGTGAGCTTGCCGACGTACGGGTCGGTCATGACCTTGAACGCGAGCGCCGAGAAGGGCGCCTTGGGGTCCGCCGGTCGCTCGACCTCGGCACCTGTCTTGGCGTCGTAGCCCTTGATGGGCGGGACGTCGAGCGGCGACGGCAGATACTCGAGGATCGCATCCAACAGCGGCTGCACGCCCTTGTTCTTGAACGAGGCGCCCGCAGTCACGGGCGTGACGGCGCAGTCGATCGTGGCCTTGCGCAGCGCCGCCTTGAGCTCGCCGACCGAGATCTCCTCGTCCTCGAGGAACTTGTGCATCAGGTCGTCGTCGTATTCGGCTGCGGCTTCCACCAGATCGTGGCGGTGGAGTTCGGCCTCGTCGCGCATCTGGGCCGGGATATCGCCGACGGTGGGGTTGATGCCCTTGTCGTCCTCGTTGAAGAAGATGGCATGCATCTCGACGAGATCGATGATGCCGACGAACTTGTCTTCCGCTCCGATCGGGAGCTGCAACAGCACAGGCCGGGTGTTGAGGCGGTCCTTCATCATCTGAACGACGTTCGCGAAGTCCGCACCGGTCCGGTCCATCTTGTTGATGTAGGCGAGCCGCGGGACACCGTAGTTGTCGGCCTGACGCCACACCGTCTCGGACTGCGGCTCGACGCCGCCGACCGCACAGAAGACCGCGACCGCGCCGTCGAGCACGCGCAAGCTGCGCTCGACCTCGACCGTGAAGTCCACGTGCCCGGGCGTATCGATTATCTGGATGCGATAGTCCTTCCAGAAGCACGTGGTCGCGGCAGACGTGATGGTGATGCCGCGTTCCTGCTCCTGGACCATCCAGTCCATGGT
>CAYWCB010000286.1:0-2292 GCA_964456615.1 uncultured Eubacteriales bacterium
ACCGTTAGTCCGGTTACCCCGGGCTCGAGGGTTCGAATCCCTCCCTCTCCGCCAGTACGACACGAACGATGCCCGCTCCCAAGAAGGGGCGGGCATCCGTGTGCGGCTGCTATTGACTCGCCGCCCGACAGGTCCTTCGCTCCGTTACAATCACTGCTCGGGAAGGAGAGTCCTATGGCTCCTCGAAGTTCTGCCGAGACAGTCGTTCGGCTGAGAATCGTGTTGGCTGGCGTCGATCCACTCGTGTGGCGACAAGTCGACGTGCCCGTGTCATTCACCCTTCGTGATCTGCACCACGTGGTTCAGGTGTCGATGGGATGGCTTGACTGCCATCTCCACCAGTTTCGCGTTGACGGACAGGCCTTTGGGGATCCCGAGGCCGACGAGGACGCCTTGTTCGGGACAGCCGATCAGGTACGCGATGACCTACGCTCGCACGGTGTTGACGACCGGGTCATCGACGAGATGCTCGAACGACACGAGCTTCTGCTCGACGAACGTAGCGTCCAGTTGGGCGATCTCACTTTTGGCCGGTTAGTGAGCTTCGAGTACGAATACGACTTCGGCGACGGATGGCGCCACGTGCTCATCGTCGAGGACTTCGGGTCGTCCACGCCGGGTGTTCGCTACCCCCGTTGCGTGGCTGGCGCTCGCGCCTGTCCTCCTGAGGATGTCGGGGGCCCGCCCGGCTACACCGAGATGCTCGAGGCCTTGGCCGACGCGGGACACGAGGATCACGAACGCTATCGCGAATGGCTCGGAGGCGAGTGGGATCCCGAGAGTTTCGACGTGGACGGCGCGAATGATGCGCTCGATCTAGTGCTATCCAGGTAGCGTGACCTCGCTCATCGGCGGCAGCAGTTCCGTCGCCTCCACACCGAGCACCTATGCCAGCGAGTAGATCGTATTCAGGGTGGCGTTCTGCTTGCCCGCCTCACACCGACCAATGTAGGTGCGGTCGAGCCCAGCCTTCTCGGCGAGCATCTGCTGCGACCAGCCGAGCGCCTTGCGGCGCGTTGGCTTCCCTGCGGCCCCGAAGACACGTTGCGCTTCGTCCAGGACGGAGCTGCTAGTCGACTAGTTGAAATTCGTACAGGGGAGTTGAAGAGGTTCGCCGGGCGTACCTACCACCCCCGCGAGGTGCGTGAGGAGATGCGCTTCAGCGCGATGCACGTGGAGTTGGCCCGCACCGATGCCTCAGAAGAGGGCGTGCTCTCGTTCGTTGAGCGTTTCGGCAGGCTCGGCATCGGCGAGCTGTTGCTCAGGGGTGATGACGTTTGCCCAGACGACGCCGAGTACGGTGAGAGCCTCGATCTGTGGGCTGACTGCATCGAGATCATGAGGGTCGCAGTTGCACTCGTATGTGCGTCAACTCCTTGAGGAGGGCTGGGCGCGCCGCCAAGCCCTAGGGACCTGCGTGGGCGGCATCCGACTACGTTCGTGAGGCCCCATTTCGCACCTACTGCGTGCGTTGCCATCCCTTGACTCGTCGCGCCGCCGTGTCTAGAGTGCACCCCACATCGAGCGATTACGCATAAACAGCACAGGACTTATGCGAAATGACGACTGAAACGATACTGATGGTGCTCGCGGGCATGACTGCCCAGCTGGTGGACGGCGTCTTGGGGATGGGCTACGGCGTCTCCGCAGCGACGCTGCTCGGTGCGTTCGGAATGGCGCCTGCGATCATCTCGGCGACTGTTCACGCCGCGAAACTTCCCACCTCCGGGGTATCTGGACTCGCTCACCTTCGTGAGGGAAACGTGGACAGGGCGATTGCGCTGCCGCTCGCGGGTGGCGGCGTGGCGGGCGGGATCGTCGGCGTGCTGGTCCTGACCGAAGTGGCTGCCGGTAACGTCAGGCCGCTTGTGGCTCTCCTCCTGCTCGCCCTCGGTGTACGGATGGTCTATGTGGCGCTCAAGGGCAGAACCGGCAAGCAGCGAGGACGCCGCCTTTCGTCTGGCCAGCTCGTGTTGTTGGGGTTCATGGGTGGCGGTCTGGACGCGTTCGGCGGCGGAGGCTGGGGACCCACGTGCACGTCGGTGCTCGTGACGACCGACGGGCGAGAGACGAGGAGGCTCGTGGGCTCGGTCAATCTGTCCGAGGTGGCCACAACGATCGCGGTCGTGGCGACCTTCACGGTGACGGTCGGTCTGGAGTCGTTCGTCCTACCGGCCGCCGTGCCACTGGTGGTTGGCGGGGTCGTCGTCGCGCCGTTCGCAGCCCGGGCGTGTGCTCGCGCCAATGCTCGCGTCCTTGCTGCCGGGGTGGGCACGGCCCTCGTCGCATTGA
>CAYWCB010000287.1:0-2292 GCA_964456615.1 uncultured Eubacteriales bacterium
TTCTACTCACCGCGCCTGGTCGTGAACGACGCCCGTCGACACGGGCTCGAAATCTTGTCCCCGCACGTGAACGAGTCGCGGGTACGCTACGGCGTGGAGCGCGATGGCCGGGCTATCCGGGTGGGGCTTCAGGACACGCACGAGATGACGCAGCGGCTGCTTGCCGCGATCGAGTCCGAACAACAGGTGCGGCCCTTCCGCGACCTTGCCGACTTTCTGCGCCGCACCCGCGCGGAGGCGCCAGCGGCCGCGTCGCTCATACGCGTGGGCGCGCTCGACGGGCTGGGCATGAGCGACGCGGGCCGCCCGCCCTCGCGCGACGAGATGCTCGCGCTCATGCCCGAGATCAAGGCCGTGCTCGCGCGCGGAGGCGTCGCGGGCGACGACACGCTCGTGCTCGCGCCCGCACCCTCGCGACCGCCCGAGAATCCGACGCACGTCAGCGGCTGGTCGCCCGCGCGGCGCCTCAGCGCGGAGCTGGAGCTCACGGGGCTCTCGCTCACCTGCCACCCGCTGGAGCTGGCGCAAAGCGACCTGGAGGCGCGCGGCATCACCTATGCCCGCGACCTCTCGGCACTCCCGGACCGCACGCGCGTGAAGGTGTGCGGCGTGCGCGAGCGGGCGCAGACGCCCCGCACGCGCTCGGGCAAGCGTACGTGCTTCCTCACCCTCGAGGACGCGACCGGACTCCTGGACGTGGTGGTGTTCGAAGACGCGCTCACACGTGCGGGTGAGACGATCGTGAAGCACCGCTGCTACCTCATCGAAGGCACGCTTCAAAACAACGCCGAGCGAGGACTCGCAATCGTCGCCGATACCGTGAAGCCCTACGTCATCCGAACCGGCAGCGGCGAGCCCGTCCGCATCCGCCGCGGCGTGAAGAGCGGGCCGATGGGGCCGGCGCTCGGCGGTCCGGGAGCACCTGAGGAGGAGAGCTGGGAGAGCGTGGACGACACCCCCAGCCAGGCAGGGGAAGCGAGCGATGCTCTCGAGAGCGCAGACGCCGTCATCTAGTCCTCGGGCGGCTCGTTCACGCCGTCACCCGACCAGGGCTCGGGCGCACCGGCCTTGGGAAGCTCGCGTCCGAACCGAACCGCACCCTTGCCGAAGCGCGTCCGGACCGCCTCCACGCCCTCCGACATCCGCCTGGCACGGTCGGCAACGGTCTCGTCCGAGGCATCGGGCGCTTCGGAACCTTGTTCCCCGAGCAGGTCGAGCTGTTCGGCACGCTCCTCGAATCCGCTGACGCCTACGCCGAGCAGGCGGACCCCCACCCCGGGCGACCAGACTGATCGAACGAGCTCGCGCGCGACCGGGAGGAACTCGAAGGAGGCTGCGGTGGGGGCGGGGAGCGTCCGACGGACGGTCCGGGTCGTGAAGTCCGCGTAGCGTATCTTGACCGTCACGGTCCGTCCCGCGATGCCCTTGGCGCGAAGACGCGACTCGACGCGGGTGGCGAGCGCATCGAGCGCGGAATCGAGTTCGCCCGGGTCGTGGACGTCGGCGGCGAACGTGCGCTCGTTGGAGACGGACTTCGCAGGTTCGTTGTCGTGCACCGGACGGTCGTCGATGCCTCGTGCGCGCCACACGACCGCGGGCCCGTAGCTGCCGAGCACCTCGAGGGCGGTCGTTTCGTCGAAGGCCGCCAGATCGCCGAGCGTGGCGACCCCAAGCCTCCCCAGCCTCTCGACGGTCCGCGGCCCGATCCCGCTCATCACGGCGACTGGGAGCGGTGCGAGGAACTCCGCCTCCGTGCCGGGGCGTACGACGGTGAGACTGTCGGGTTTGCGGTAGTCCGAGGCGATCTTGGACACGGTCTTCGAGGTGGCAAGTCCCGCCGAGCACGTGATCCCGAGCTCGGCGACCCGCGCACGGATCCTCTTAGCGATGCCAACGGGGTCCTCGTCGGCGAAGCTGCCGGGCGTCACGTCGAGGAACGCCTCGTCGATCGAGACCGGCTGGACCCTTGGCGTCTCGGATTCGAGGATGCCGCGCACGGCCTGGGACATCTCGCGGTATCGCTCGAAGCGCGCGGGGGCCCATATCGCATTCGGACAGAGCTTGACCGCGCGAGCCGAAGGCATTGCCGAGCGCACGCCGTACCGGCGCGCCTCGTAGGACGCGGTCGAGACGACGCCGCGGCGGGAAGCATCGCCCCCGACGATGACCGGCTTTCCCCTCCATTCGGGGTGATCGAGCTGTTCTACCGCAGCGAAGAACGCGTCGAGGTCGACGTGGAGGATGGCTCGCCCGGCCCACATGTCAGGCTTCCATGCCATGGGTCGAGTCTAG
>CAYWCB010000288.1:0-2278 GCA_964456615.1 uncultured Eubacteriales bacterium
CGCAGAACCAGAACCACGACTTGCAGGCCGCGTCCTTTTCATGGAAGCGCTTCCAGGCGGAAGCGCGCCTTCGGCGTAGAATCGAAGGGCAACGGAGCAAAGCGCGCTCCGCTGAAGCGCAAACCGTTAGTCCGCCTCCAAGGAGGCGGAACGCCTTGCGGCGTGACTGTCTCGCCTATCCGCAGGTACCATTGTCGCGGAGGTCGGCTATGGTCACTTTGCTCGAGAACAAGTCAGACGCGATCGCCGCCCTGTGCCGCAAGTACAGCGTGGCGCGCCTGTATGCGTTCGGTTCGACACTCCGCGACGACTTCCGTCCTGATGAGAGCGATGTCGACCTTCTGGTTGAGTTCAAACCGATGGATGGCTACGACCGGGCGCGGGCGTACTTCGACATGGTCGAGGAGTTGGAAGCGGTCCTCGGGACCAAGGTCGACCTCGTCATGGCGGGCGCAGTCAAGAACCGCTACATCTCGGCTGAGATCCATCGCACCAAGCAGATGCTGTATGCCGCGTAGTCGCGAAGCCTACCTCGCTGACATCATCGACGCGTGCGACACGATCGACCTTGCCCTGGCCAGGGTCGACACGGAGGGGTACCTGGCTGACCCTGTGATTCGTGCAGCCGTCGAGCGTGAGTTCATCATCATCGGCGAGGCCGTCGCGTCGCCCGGCCGCATGGATTCGGACCTCGCGGCCCGCATCACGCACGCACGGCTGATCGTAGGCTTCCGTAACAGGCTTGCGCATGACTATGCGTCGATCGATGACGAGGCCGTGCTTCGGATTGCGGAACATGACGTGTCCGTGCTGCGAGATGAGGTCCGCGCGCTGTTGTCTGAGCTTGGCCCATCTGGAAGAGCGGCTAACAATGGCATCGACGCCGACAAACCGCGGCAGTGAGGTAGTCTGAGTCGGAAGCGTGGTCGGGCCGCGGTTTGCGGGTCATGCCACACACGTTAGCACCAACAACCCGTGAATCCGCGCATGACAGTCGCCTTGACGTACGCTAGACTGCACGTGTTGACGTCATTCATGGGAGGTTCGCCATGCCACCACTTCGCCCCTCTACCGACGTGCTGCCCGTCACGGAGTTCCGCGCGAACACGTCGTCGATGCTTAGCCGGCTTCACGCCACCAAAAGGCCGCTCGTCCTCACCCAGCACGGCCGCGGTGCCGCAGTGGTGATGGATGTCGACGTCTACGAGGACATGCTCGACGAGATCGCGATCCTCAGAGACATCCGCATCGCTGAAGAGCAGATCGCTCGAGGCGAAGGTATCCCGCACGAGGAGGTCGTCGCACGGCTTCGGGCGCGGCTGATCAAGTGAGGGTCATCTGGGCGCCATTGGCTGAAGAGCAAGTCGCTGACGCGTTCGCCTACATCGCATCAGAACGGCCCGCAGCCGCAATCAAGTGGTTTGACCGCCTCGTGAGCAAGACTGAGTCGCTCTCGGCTCTTCCGGATCAGGGACGCATGGTTCCGGAAGCCCGACGCTCCTCGCTCCGCGAGGTCCTCGTTGAGCCGTACCGCGTGGTCTACCATCGAGGGGACGACGTACTCGTGATTCTCTCGGTACAGCACGAACGCCGTGACTTGGACGTCGAGAGCATCGCACCATGATGTGGTGCTAACCAAGAGATCGAGCGGCCTCGCGCTCGCGGGTGAAGCCTACGCCGTTAGGACGGGCGGGGAGGGAGCGTTGGGGTGCTGGTGATCCGGGCGACAGCGAAGCTCCTCGCTCGCCTCGGTCCGGTGGTGGACACGCCACCGGAATTCACCACGGTCCTCGGCGACTGGTACGCGAAGCCATTCCCGGTCGCGCAAAGGCGGTTCATCGTGCTTTAGAGCGAGAAGTCGCGGATTGCGGTCCTGATGCCGGGACGCGATGTTGCGAACCTGCCGCGCACGTTCCCGGCCTACATGGCCCAGGTGCTTCTCGGCCTGGGAATCCCTCCGGAGGCTGTCGACAAGGAGGTAGAGGCTTGCCGGGAGTGCGTGGTCGCCACGACCGCAGGCAACAAGTCGATGCTCGGCACGCTCAATGATCACGCCTTCATGGCGCAGCACCGTTTCCGCCAGCTTCGCGAACCGGACCTCATCGCGGAGTTGATATCGCTCAGCCACACGCCATTGGCGCCGCTCGGGTACAAGTTCGCAGCTGATATCGCGCTTGAGTTGTTCGGCATGGAGCCACGCCGTCGGACTCGGCCGTCCTAACCAGATGGCATGAAAAGGACGCTCCACCGACACTGTCGTCGTATCCTGCGCCGACAG
>CAYWCB010000289.1:0-2250 GCA_964456615.1 uncultured Eubacteriales bacterium
CTCGCGTGTCTCGCGATCCACGCTCGCCGTGCGTCCCATGCTCACTCCTCCGCCTCTCCGTTGCGTGCGTGCTCCCGCGCCACGCTGCTGCCGATGATCCGCGACGTCCGACGCGACGAGAGCACCGCCGCTACCCCCTCGAGGAAGCGCCCATTCTCGCGCTCGCTGCCGACCGTCACGCGCAAGCAGTCCTCAAGGCCGGGCGTCCGCGAGAAGTCGCGGACGAGCACCGAGTGGTTGTGGAGCAAGTCTCGCCAGAGCGCTGACGCGTGCTCCAGGCGGAACAGCACGAAGTTGGCCTCGGAGGGGAAGACCTCAACGCCTGAGAGGAGAGAGAGCCCGTGCGTGATCTGGTCGCGCCCGCGCATGATGTCGCGGACGGCCTGTTCGAACACGACACGCTCGCGGAAGACCAGCGAAGCCACCCACTGCGAGAACGAGTTCACCGAGTACGGCTGACGCACCTTCATGAGTTCGGTGATGACCCGCTCGTTGGCCAGGACATAGCCGACACGAAGACCGGCGAGCGAGAACGCCTTCGAGAACGTGCGCAGCAGTACGAGGTTCTCGTGCCGTTCGAGGTGCGGGCGCATGGTGTGGCGCGAGAACTCGAAATACGCCTCATCCACGAGCACGAGGGCGTCGGTCGTGTTGAGGATGTCGATGAGCAGCGTCTCGGGCACGAGGTCGCCCGTGGGGTTGTTCGGGTTCGAGATCATGACGATGTCGATGTCGCCCTGTCCGAGTCTCTCCAGAACCGCTGCGGGGTCGATCGAGAAGTCGCGACCGCGCGGGATCCGCACGAGCTCGGTTCCGGTGACCTGAGCGTCTATCCCGTACATGGCGAACGTGGGCGGGAAGTTGAGCAGGGCGCGTCCGGGGCCGCCCCAGGTCAAGAGGAGGTCGAAGATGAGCTCGTCCCCGCCGTTGCCGAGGAGCACGTTGGCGGACTCGAGCCCGTTCGCCTGCGCGATGAGCTTCCTCAGCTCCGTCGCCGTGGGATCCGGGTAGCGGTTGAACGGGAACCTCGCAAGGCGGCTCGATATCCTGTGGAGAATCTCGCTCGGAAGGTTCGCCGGGTTCTCGTTGCTCGCGAGCACGACCTCCGCGCGAACGTCCTTGGCGTCGTAGGGGACGAGCGAGTCGAGCTCGGGTCGAGACGCTCTCAGCCGGCCCATCTACTTCACGCCGCCTTCGTTCGCCTCGGCCGGCCCGGTATCCTCCGTGAAGCTCCCCGGGATCTCGTTCTCGAGAGCCAGCTCGATGTCGAGGTCCTGCTCGACGAGTTCCAGCCGAAGACCGACGGCGCGGCCGTGCGCGTAGAGCCCCTCCGCGCTTGCGATGGCCGTCACGGTAGGACCGTCGATCTCGAGCGCTTCGAACGAGTACGAGAGCACCGAGGACTTCTTGACGAAGTCGTCTACGGAGAGCGGGCTCGAGAAGCGCGCCGTCCCGCCTGTGGGCAGGACGTGATTCGGCCCGGCGACGTAGTCTCCGACGCTTTCGGGTGTCCACGGGCCGAGGAAGATCGCTCCGGCGTTGTTGATGGAGCCGAGGATGTCGAGCGGGTCGGCCATCTGTATCTCGAGGTGTTCGGGGGCTATGAGGTCGACCGAATCGAGCGCGGCGACGATATCCGGACACACTACGATGACGCCGTTGTCGGTGAGGGAGCGCTCGGTGATGTCTCCCCGGGGCGATTCGTCGAGCAGGATCCGCAGCGCTTCCTCGACCGCTGCGGGCAGCTCGGGATCGACCGTGACCAGGTAGGTGGACGCGCGCGGGTCGTGTTCCGCCTGTGCCATGAGGTCGATAGCGACGAACGCGGGTACTGCCGTTTCGTCGGCGAGGATACACACCTCGCTCGGCCCGGCGAGCATGTCGATGCCGACGTCACCCATGACGAGCTTCTTGGCGGCGGTGACATACGCGTTGCCCGGACCGGTGATCTTGTCCACCCGCGGGATCGTCTCGGTGCCGTACGCAAGAGCCGCGATGGCCTGGGCGCCTCCGACCTTATAGATCTCGTCTACTCCCACTTCGGCCGCGGCGGCGAGCGTGTACGGGTTGACGGTGCCGTCCGCTGCGGGAGGCACGACCATCGCGATCTCGTCCACGCCGGCAACGATCGCGGGGATCGCGTTCATGAGTACGCTGGAGGGGTAGCTCGCGCGTCCTCCGGGCACATAGATGCCCACCCGACGGAGCGGCGTCACCTTCTGGCCGAGGAAGACGCCTGCCTCATCCGTG
>CAYWCB010000290.1:0-1485 GCA_964456615.1 uncultured Eubacteriales bacterium
GGACGATGCCGCTCCCCGCGGTCATCCACTGCACGTCACCGCCGCCGATCGTTCCGGCGTTGCCCATCGAATCGCCGTGGTCGACCTCGCCCTCCAGGACGTAGGTGATCGTCTCGATGCCTCGATGGGGATGCCACGGAAAGCCGGCCTTGTACTGGGACGGGTCTGTACCGCGGAAGTCGTCGAGCATGAGGAACGGGTCGAAGAGCTCCTCGTCGCCGAAGCCGAAGGCGCGGCGCAGGTGAACACCGGCTCCCTCGACAGCCGGACGGCTTGGGGCAGCGAATCTGACTTCGCGGATAGCGCTCATGTCTGCTCCACCATGCGAGGTGTGTCTCAGCATCAAGCAGGATGCCAACTGCCCGGACATCGGCGAAGGCGGCATCCCCGCCTCCCCGGCGTTGTCGGGTTGTAGGCGCGACGGCACTGAGGCGGCATTCCGAGGGGGTAGGGTCGGCTATGAGGCGCGGGAACAGGTCCCGGCCCGTTCGAAGGAGCCGCGATGTCAGGGAAACGCCTCTTCGCGATCACCGTGATCTTCGTCCTTGCGTCCGGAGCATGGCTGCTGCTCGCCGGTTCTGTCCAGGTCCGCACGACGTCGACCAGCGAGCGCCTCGGTGACGCAGTGGGTGGTCTGTGGGGATCGGCGCAGACGCAGCGGGCGCCCGAGTTCCGGCTTGCGGGCGCGGGCACCGCCAGGCCCCTCGAGATTCTCGGGAGCGAGATCTCGGTCGACTTCGACCTGACGCAGCGCCGAAAGGGGCTGCTTTGGTATGCGACCTACGTCGTGGACTTCGGGGCGACCTACCGGATCGCGAACCCGAGCGATGAGGTCGCTCGGACGACGATGACGTTCACCTTTCCGGACTCAGCGGGGACCTACGACGGTTTCGCGGTGCGCGTGGGCAGCGTGGGGGTGCCCGTCGAGTACCACGACGGGAGGGCCGTTGCGACGTTCGACCTGCCCGCCGGGGCAACGGGAGCGGTGGTGACCGGCTACAAGACCAACGGCATGGACAGCTGGGTGTACCTTCCGAGTCCCGAAGGCGCGGGAGTCGTCCGCGATTTCGATCTCGTGATGAACACCGACTTCGACGAGATCGACTACCCCGCCGACGGCGTCTCGCCGACGTCTGCCGAGCGGACAGACGACGGATGGAAGCTCACGTGGAGCTACGACAGCGTCGTGAGCGGCAGACCGATCGGCCTCGTCATGCCGACGCCGCTGAACCCCGGACCGCTCGTCGCTCGGATCACTGCCTTCGCGCCCGTCTCGCTCCTGTTCTTCTTCGCTGCGCTCGTCCTGTTGACGGCGACGAGTGGCGTGAGGCTTCACCCCGTGCACTACGGCTTCCTGGCGGCCGCCTTCTTCGCTTTCGACCTGCTACTGGCCTACCTCGCGGACCAGGTCGACATCAACATCGCCTTCGCGGTCGCGTCAGTGACGTCGGTCGCGCTCGTCGTCGGATACCTGCGCGTGGTCGT
>CAYWCB010000290.1:1508-2241 GCA_964456615.1 uncultured Eubacteriales bacterium
CGCAAGCCAGTTCGTCTTCCTGATGCTGTTCAGCTACAGCTTCTTCTTCACCGGCTACACGGGACTCGCGATCACCATCGGCGCTGTGCTCACGCTTGCCTTCTTCATGGCGAAGACCGCGCGAGTGGACTGGGAGACGGTCTTTCCGGTCAAGCCGCCACCGGTGGCGCCGGGCGCGTGGAGCCGTTCGGAAGCGATGCCGTCGCCTCCGCAGACAACGGGCGGGCAGGGCGACTCCGCGGTGCCTGGGCCGTAGACGGAGCCGAGCCCCGGTCCGGTGTCGGGCTCACGGACCGCCGCGCAGCGCCAGGCGGTGCGTGGCGGTGCGTGGCCCGGGCCCGTGTCTTCCCAGGCGCGGTACACTAGAGGTTCGACAAGAACCGCCACCTAGCGCACGCCAGGGGTTTCGGCCCGTCGCTGCTCGGCTAGGAAGGAAAGAACCGCTCCGTGTCCTTGGACTCCATCTCCATCCGTGGTGCCCGCGAGCACAACCTCAAGGGCTTCGACCTCGACATCCCGCGTGACAAGCTCGTCGTGATCACCGGTCTTTCGGGCTCCGGCAAGTCCTCGCTCGCGTTCGACACCATCTACGCCGAGGGACAGCGCCGCTACGTGGAGTCGCTCTCGGCCTACGCGCGGCAGTTCCTCGGCCAGATGGACAAGCCCGACGTCGACCACATCGAGGGTCTGTCGCCCGCCGTATCGATCGACCAGAAGACGACCTCGAAGAACC
>CAYWCB010000291.1:0-2233 GCA_964456615.1 uncultured Eubacteriales bacterium
CTCGTAGAGCAGGGTGCCCGTGACCTTGACGTGCTCGAGGCCGCCCACGGTCACGTCGCGCGCCCCTTTTACCGTGATGCTCATGTTTGCGCCCACGGCGACCGTCTGGTTGCCGCTCACCGACACGCTCTGCGGGCCCTTGACCGAGATGGCCGAGCTCTGCTTGACGTCGCGCGTCGCGTTGACGCCCACCGTCGTCGACTGCGTGCCGCCGACGGTGACCGTCTGGTCCTTGGTCGCGTGGATGGTACCCGTTCACGGCTCCGCAATGGGAGAGGGGAGCATGCGGGGTGGGCGGACACATGTAGGTGCATCAGCTCCATATCGCACTTTGTGGGATCTTTCTTGTCAGGGACGAATGAAAGTGCTTGTACGGACGTGCAGGAGTCGGGCATTCAGTAATGCGTGGGGCGTGACTGGCGAGATGATCGGATTGCGGAGCTCGAGGCGGAGCTCGCAAGGCGCGACCGCGTCATTGCGAAGTTGACGGGGCAAGTGGACGCGCTGCGGCGGCGAGTGGCCGAGCTGGAGGAGCAGTTGAGGCGGTCGTCGCGCAATTCGTCCAAGCCCCCCTCGAGCGACGGTCCAGCCGTTGCCCCACGGCCGAGGAAGCCGTCGACGGGACGCAAGCCGGGCGGTCAGCCTGGTCACGAGCAGCACCAACGGGAGCTGGTGCCGGCAGAGGAGGTTCGCAACGTCGTCGAGTGCATCCCCGAGCATTGTGGCCACTGCGGCGCGAGGCTTCACGGACGGGATCCAGACCCGCATCGCCATCAGGTCACGCACCTGCCGCCGGTTGAGCCGGTCACGGACGAGTACCGACAGCACGTGCTGAGCTGCAGCCAGTGCGGCGGGAGCACCACGGGCCAGCTTCCGGCCGGCGTGCCCACGGGCGCCTTTGGTCCGAGTGTGGTCGCCGTGGTGGCCGTGCTGATGGGAGCCTACCGGCAGAGCAAGAGGCTCGTGCCCGAGTTGCTGCAGGACCTGTTTCACCTGCGCATGTCCGTCGGCGCGGTGGTGGGCTGCCAGCACATTGCGAGCGCGGCCCTGGAGGCGCCGGTCATCGAGGCACAGGCGTACGTAGCCGAGCAGCCCATCAAGCACGCGGACGAGACCGGATGGCGCGAGGGGGCGAAGCGGGCCAGGGCGTGGCTGTGGGTGGCAGTGACGCACACGGTGGCCGTCTTCAGGGTCCAGGCTAGCCGAAACGCCGACGCGGCCAAGACGCTGCTCGGTCGCGCGCTCGGCGTGCTGGTGACCGACCGACATGGCGCGTACAACTGGTGGCCGGACCGGCTCCGGCAGTACTGCTGGGCCCACCTGAAGCGGCAGTTCCAGACGATCTCGGAGCGTGGTGGCGAATCGGGGCGAATCGGAACCGCCTTGCTCCAAGAAGTCGAGAGGCTCTTCCACTTCTGGCACCGGATACGCGACGGGACCTTGAAGCGCTCGACCTTCGAGGTCTACATGCGCGCGTTGCGAGGACGAGTCGAAGCCTTGCTCGCCGAGGGTGCGGCGATCCCTCACGTCAAGACCCGCGAGACCTGCCGCAAGGTCCTCCGCCATGCCGAGTCGCTGTGGACCTTCGTGCGCGTCGAAGGCGTCGAGCCGACGAACAACACGGCCGAGCAGATCGTCCGGCACGCCGTGATCCTGCGCAAGCTGAGCCATGGCACCCACTCCGAGCAAGGAAGCCGTTTCATCGAACGCATTCTGACCGCACATGCGACGCTCAGATTGCAGGGGCGCAATGTCCTCAACTTCGTTCGTCAGGCTTGCGAGGCTGCGCTCTATCACACCACGCCTCCCTCGCTCCTGCCAGTGAGCCCCTCCGCCCGTCTCCGTGTCGCGGCGTAATGCCGTGAACGGGTACCTTCCCTGCGCCTTCTTGCCAGTATGCCGGCCGCAACCAGGGCGGCGAAGATGTATGCGCTGGTGTCTTTTGGTGACCTGTTGCCGTAGTTACAGCCCCCGTCGTCTTCCGAAGGAGGTGTTTCCGCGGGTCCGGGAGGAATCTGGCCGATTGTGTCTGCAAGAGCGAGCAGGTCAGATTTCGTGAGGAAGACCTCACTGCCTTCTGTCTGTACGCCCGGACCCTGGCCGAAATCCACGGTGGAAACGTTAACACACTGCGTGTTTTTACAGACCTTATGCTCAACAGAATCCTGCGTAACTTGCGTCCTGTAACCGATCTCACCGTTGCGTGTTTCAACATTTCCATTGAGTTCGGTTC
>CAYWCB010000292.1:0-2217 GCA_964456615.1 uncultured Eubacteriales bacterium
CGGCGTGTCGAGGACGCTGTCGGCCTCGTCCACCGCCGCCGCGAAGATGCCCTCTTCGGGCAGCTGCGTGGTGGCTTGCTCGACGAAGAGCATGACGTGCTCGTCTATGATGCGCCCGGCACGAGCGACCGCGTCGCCCGGGTCGATGGCGCCGTTCGTCTCTACCTCGAGCGTGAGCTTATCGTAGTCGGTGCGCTGGCCGACACGGGTGTTCTCGACCATGTAGGTGCAGCGCATGACGGGGCTGAAGAGCGAGTCGATGGTGATGACGCCGATGGGGTCGTCAGCGCGCTTGTTGCGGTCCGCCGACACGTACCCGCGACCCACCCCGATGCGCACACTCATCTCGAGCTTCGCACCCCTGTTGAGCGTGGCGATCACGTGATCGGGATTGACGAGCTCGAACTCGGCAGGCACGCGCAGGTCTGCGCCGGTCACCGTGCGCGGACCCGCCACCGACAGCGTCGCGACGACGTCCTTGTCCTCGCTCTCGAGCCCGTTCTCGCGGAACACGAGCCCCTTCACGTTGAGGACGATGTCCGTCACGTCCTCGCGTACGCCATCGATGGCGGTGAACTCGTGCTGGACGCCCTCCACGCGGATCGAAGTCGCTGCCGCGCCTTGCAGCGACGACAGCAGGACCCGGCGCATGCAGTTGCCGAGCGTGTAGCCGAAGCCGCGCTCGAGCGGCTCAACGATGTAGCGTGCGACCCGGTCGTCGATGGTGTCGACCGTGACCTGGGGACGCATGAACTCTGTCATGAAGGAAGCCTCCTTGGGCGTTCTCGGCGCGGGTCTACTTGGAGTACAGCTCGACGATGAGCTGCTCTCGTACCGGTGCGTCGATCTGCTCGCGCTCGGGAAGCGACAGCACCTTGCCGGAGAGCTTCTCGATGTCGACCTCCAGCCAGCCGGGAACCTCGATCTTCTCGGACGCGACGATCGACGTCTTGATCACGAGCAGGTCCCTCGAGTCGGCGCCGACGGCGACGGTGTCTCCCGGGCGGACCCGGTAGGACGGGATGTTCACCCGGCGGTCGTTCACGGTCATGTGTCCGTGACGCACGACCTGACGCGCCTCGTCACGCGACTTCGCGAAGCCGAGCCGGTACACGACGTTGTCGAGACGGCTCTCGAGCAGCCGCAACAGGTTCTCGCCGGTGATCCCGGTCTGCCGGCTCGCCAGTCCGTAGTAGTTCCGGAACTGCTTCTCCAGCAGCCCGTACACGCGCTTCGCCTTCTGCTTCTCGCGAAGCTGTACGCGGTATTCGCTGTCTCGCGGGCGCTTCTTCCCGGCCTGCCCCGGCGGGTACGGCCGACGCTCCACACCGCACTTGTCCATGTAGCAGCGGTCGCCCTTCAGAAACAGCTTGATGCCTTCGCGGCGGCACAACCGGCAGTCCGCCCCGGTGTATCGAGCCATTGTTCGAAGTCCTCCTGTGTCTACACGCGACGGCGCTTGCGCGGCCGGCAGCCGTTGTGCGGAACGGGCGTGCAATCCTGGATGCTCGCTATCTCGAGGCCCGCGGCCTGAAGCGAGCGGATCGCGGTCTCCCGGCCGGAGCCGGGCCCCTTCACGAACACGGATACCTTGCGCACGCCGTGCTCCTGGGCCATCTTCGCGGCGGCCTCGGCGGCCATCTGCGCGGCGAACGGGGTCGACTTGCGGGAGCCCTTGAAGCCCACCGTCCCAGCCGACTGCCAGGAGATCACGTTGCCTGCGGTATCGGTGATGGTGATGATCGTGTTGTTGAACGTGCTCTTGATGTGCGCCTGCCCGACGGTGATGTTCTTGCGCTCGCTGCGCTTGAGCCGGGTGCGAGCGGTCTTCTTCTTGGCAGCCATCGCCTACTTGCCCTTCTTCTTCGCGCCGATCTGGCGACGCGGACCCTTGCGGGTTCGCGCGTTCGTGTGCGTGCGCTGACCGCGGACGGGAAGACCGCGGCGGTGGCGAAGGCCGCGATAGCAGCCGATCTCCATCAGGCGCTTGATGTTCTGGCTCACTTCACGACGCAGGTCGCCCTCGACCTTGAGGTTCCGGTCGATGTACTCGCGCAGGCGGACCACTTCCTCTTCCGTGAGGTCGCGCACGCGGGTGTCCGGGTTGATACCGGTCTCGCGAAGGATCTGCTGGCTCGTGGTGAGTCCGATGCCGAAGATGTAGGTCAGGCCGATCTCGACGCGCTTCTCACGCGGGAGGTCGACGCCTGTGATACG
>CAYWCB010000293.1:0-2216 GCA_964456615.1 uncultured Eubacteriales bacterium
AGTCGCATGATGCGCATCGCCTTGCGGTACCCCTCCGGATGCGGGCTGCCGAAGTTCCGGCGCACGTTCGACTTCGTGTCCTTGCCCTTGCGATGCCCGAGGACGGCGACCCGTCGGCCGTTCAGTGTCGCGAGACCGGCAAACACTGCCTCGTCGTCACCGAAGACGCGGTCGCCGTGGAGTTCGATGACGTCGCTGAAGAGGGCGTGCAGGTAGTCGTCGAGCTTCGGGCGGTCCGGGTGGCGGCTGATCTGCACCCGAGCCCACGGCGTGAGGCGCTCGTACGTCTCGACCCGAAGGACCTCGATCTCGGCGGCCAGCGCCTCGATCTCGGCGACGAGCTCGGGGCTCTCGGCGACATCGAGCTTCTGAAGCTCGGCGAGTTTGTCTTCGAGCTCGATGAGTGGCCGCTCGAAGTCCAGAGCGTAGCGGGCCATCAGGCTGCACCGCCCTGCGCGTGTGCGGACGCGCCGCCCGCCTTCTCGCCTTCTTGCGGACGACAGCCCGCCAGGTAGTCAAGGTACAGCTCGAGCCGTTCGGCGAGGTGACGCCGCTGCACGATCTCGTCGATGAGGCCGTGCTCGAGCAGCGATTCCGCGGTCTGAAAGCCCTTCGGCAGCTTCTGCCTGATCGTCTGCTCGATGACGACCGGTCCGGCGAAGCCGATCATCGCGCCGGGCTCCGCCATGACCACGTCGCCCAGAGTGGCGAACGACGCGGTCACACCACCGTAGGTGGGGTTCGTGAGGACGGCGATGTAGGCGAGCCCGGCCTCGTCGTGCCGGCGGACAGCAGCCGCCGTCTTGGCCATCTGCATGAGCGAGAACATGCCTTCCTGCATGCGTGCGCCGCCCGAGGCGCACACGAGCACGACCGGCAAGCGCTCGGCAGTCGCGACTTCGAACGCGCGGGCGACCTTCTCACCGACCACCGAGCCCATCGATGCGCGAATGAACCGAGGATCCATGGCGCCGAGGATGACCGGGCGCCCCCCGATCGTCGCCCGGCCGGTGACGATGGCCTCGCGAAGACCGGACTTCTCGCGGGCATCCGCCAGCTTGTCGACGTACCTCTTCTCACCCCCGAACCTGAGTGGGTCGCCCGACTCGAGTCCGGCGTCCAACTCGACGAAGCTGTCTCCGTCAGCCAAGAGAAGGACACGCTCGGGCGCGGTCATCTCGAAGTGGTGACCGCAGTACTTGCACACCCTCAGGTTGTCGACGAGTTCGCCCTCGGAGATGCTCCGTCGGCATCCGTCGCACCTGAGCCACACGTCGTCGGGCGTTTCGCTCCCCGAGCGCAAGCCGGTACCGAGCTCCGTGTAGCGCTTCTCCTCGCGCGCCTTGAACCAGTCGGTTATCGACATCGTTTCCCTGTAGCGTCAGGCGACCGGCGCTAGACGGCGAAGTCCTCCGCGCCCTCGAAGACCTTGACTGCGCGATCGACGTCGTAGTCGCCGAGCGTGATCGCGCTGATGGCCTTGGTGAGGCGGACCGCCTCGTCGAGCGGTCGCTGGTGGATGTTCCGCCCGGTCGCGTTGCCCATCGCGCCACCCACGTGGATCTGATCCCAGAGCTGCTTCAAGAACACGTCGGCCTCGACGGTCGAGCCGCCGGCGCACACGAGCCCGGTGCGACCGGCTGCCGAGGCTGCCTCTTTGAGCTTGTCCGCAGACGACATCGCCTCGTCACCCTTCGGCGGGTTGACCTTGACGAAGTCCGCGCCGAGACAGCACGCGACACCTGCCGCTCCCGCGATGAGGTGCGAGTCCTTCTCGTCCTTGACCGCACGGCCGCGGGGGTAGATCCACAGCACGACGACGAGCCCGTTCATGTGCGCGTCGGCGATGAGCTGGCTCGCCTCGGTCATCATCGTGGATTCGTATTCCGAGCCGAGGTAGATCGTGTATCCGATACCGACGACGTTCACGCCATTGTCCTTGAGGTCCAGCACGGTCTGGATGTCGTAGAGCTGGGGGCTGTAGGGGTCGTCCTGGTGCTTTGCCGGATCCGACGCCGAGGACTTCACGAGGTGCGTCTTGGAGTTCATCTTCACGAGGTAGTTGACTTCCGGGTAGTCGGCCGCGTAGTGCGCGACAAGGCCCCGCTGACCAGCCAGAACGCCCACGACTCCCCGCGAGCCGATGCGGAAGAGATGCTCCGCCTCGAGCGGATCGACGACGAGCACGCGAACCCGAAGCGGGCCTGGCAAACCCT
>CAYWCB010000294.1:0-2211 GCA_964456615.1 uncultured Eubacteriales bacterium
CAGCCAGCGTTTCGCAAGCATGAGTGCCCCAATCTCCCAGCGGTACTTGTGAAGCGCCCCGGGTTCCACGTCGGCTCGATTACGTGGAAGCCACGGCCAGTATGGCGACTTCCTGATTGTATCTCTCAAGCATCTGCAACGGGGTGATCCTCCGTCTCCTGTCGTCGTCGACGACCATGAGTGAGCGGTGCTTGCGACCGGCGTTGTACCAGCCGATGTAGCTCACCAGAGCGAGCTCGAGGTCGAGTCTCGTCCTCCACGTGTAGCGCTTGGTGAGCTCGCGCTTGAGCGTGTTGATGACCGACTCGGCCATGGCGTTGTCGAGCGCGGCGCCGCTCCGGCCCCTGGAAGGCGCCAGGCCGGCCGCCTTGAGCCGCTCGGTGTACTCGTAGGATGTGTATTGGCTGCCGTTGAGTTCCTAGCCGGAGTCAAGTATTGAGGGCGGCTTCTCCTGGCATCATGCTGATACGGGGACGGGCGCGGCCTCGGAGCGCTTCGCGACTCCTGTGTCGGTCGCTCCGTCCCTGCCTTTGAAGACCTTGGGCTTGGGCGCGGTGCACCTCGCAAGACGAACCTCCGTCGGCACTTTGTATCGCTCAAGGCAGATGCGCCGACCCTCTTGCTCGGTGATCGGTCGTCCGTCGATGTCTCGTAGCTCGTAGAGGACGCCGGCTCGCAGACACGCCGCGATTCGCGTCAGGAGAACGGCTGCCACAGAGCAGAGGGCCGACGTGTGATGCTTGCCGGCTTCGACCATGAGCCGGTAGTAGCGCGCGGCGAGTTGAGGATCTGTCTTGCGGGCATGATCAGCGGCCATGTAGAGCGCCTCCCTCAGGCAGGCGTCTCCAGACTTGGTCGGGCCCCCGCTGCTGCCGCCCACGCCGGAGAACTTCGCCTTCGGGACAAGGCCGGAGAACGAGCGCACGCCGGAGAGAGAGTCGAAACGGGCTGCGTCCCCGAGCCGTCCAAGGATCTGTGCGGCCAGAGTGGCGCCGATACCGGGAGCCGACAGCACGATGCCCGACGGGTCGAGGGCGCGGTACATCACCGCGATTCGCTCGGTGATCTCCTTGATCTCATCGGTAAGTTGCAGGGCAAGCCTGGCCTCGATCGCGATGTCTTCGGAAAGAGTCACGAAATCGAGGCCATCCTCACCCCACAGCGCGATCGTCTCTTGCGCGGCTTCCAGCAGCAGCACCGCCTCGCGCTCACCCCAACGACCGCGACTGTGCCGGTGCATGAAGCGGGTGAGACGCGCTTTTCCCAGGCGCTTCACCTCGAAGGGGTCGGCGTAGCGGGCCAGGAAGAGCAGCGCCGTCTTGTTCATGTCCGTGCGCAGCGCCTTTACCCAGGCCGGTCCCATGATCTCGAGCAGGGCGTCGAGCCGGTGCATCGACGTGGTGCGGCGCACGACCAGTCCCGAGCGCAGCTTCACCGCCCGCTTCAACGCGTCGCCCGGACCGAGCCCTTCTTCCCTGTGAAGCCCCTCGGGATGCAGCAGGGGCACCCGGGCGAGCAGCTTCGAATCCAGTCGATCTGTCTTGGTGTGCTTGCTGTAGTAGGCGCGAAGATCCGCGGACTGCTCGGAGGGCACGACGACCACAGAGGCCCCCTTGCGACGAAACCACGCCGCCAGCGGAACCCATGCGTTGCGTGTCGGCTCCATCACGACAACGACCTTGTTTGCCGGAACCGGAATCTTGGACCACAGCCGCTCCAAGTCCTTCGCCTCGGTCCTGAAGCGGTGCCCCGACCACAGCATCTGACCGCTCTCGTCGGCACACGATGCCTGGTGGGGAGCTCTGCAGGCGATGTCGATCCCGATGCTAACGCCCATCTGCGGCCTCCTGTCCTTGCCTCGACGGTGCCAGCAGTCCACCGAGAAGGCGCGCGAGCTCCGGACATTCACAAAGAGGGATCACGCTCCGCAGAGCGCGTCGCCGTGTTCCTAGTAGGGCCGCAGACGTCTTTTCGGTGGCACCGTCCGTCGCACGATCAACAGGCAAGGAGTCGACAAGTCGCTCCGGTCGGAGTCTCAGTGTGACGGACGGGTGCCGGTGACATCACCGTACTCGGTCGGCCGCCGGAGGACGAAATGACGTCGCACTGAGCTTGAATGTCCGCCGTGATGGTCTTGAAGCGCCCCGGCTGCCGGTCGATGAGCTCGATGGTCTTGGCGGTGGCTTCGGCGGCGCAGTGCCGCACGAGCTT
>CAYWCB010000295.1:0-2205 GCA_964456615.1 uncultured Eubacteriales bacterium
TCCCAGATGTCGGGGCGCATGAGCGGCTCGCCGCCCGTGAGGATGATGATCGGGTTCGAGATTGTGATGATGTCGTCGATGACGCCCTTGATCTCATCGAGCGAGAGCTCGCCGGGGTAGTAGCCGAACTCCGCCGCAGCGCGGCAGTGTGCGCAGCTCAGGTTGCACGACCGCGTGATCTCCCAGGCGATGATGCGCGGCGCCTTGACGCCGGTGCGCTCCTGGTAGGCGAGCGCTGCGGGCCCGCCACCGGGACGGAAGCCTACGCTCCGCGCGCCCCCGTGGCGCTGACGCTCGCCAGGCCCGCCTGGTACGCCGGCGGGATGTCCGCCGCCGGGACCTCCGGGCACGCCCGCGGGGTGGCCGGAGGGGTGGCCGGGATGGCCAGAGCGAACCTCCGCAGGATGAACGCCTGCTTGCGGGCTCTCATCCGAGAACAGCGACGGAGGGCCACCGCGGTCGCCCACGGGTATCGCGAACCCGGCCTCGCCGCATCCGGCTTCGGCTTCGGCCATCTCTTCCTCGGTGATGGTCGCATCCTCGTCCGCGACGGCATCCGGGCCCCCCTCGAGCTCCTCTTCGAGTTCGAGATCGGGGCGCGCGTCCGGATTCCCCACGTTGTCAGTCATGGCGCAAGCCTCTCGGTGATGTGGCCAGACCTCCAGAGAGCCCGGCTGCGGTTGCGGAGCGAATCTCGCGCCGCTGCCCGCTCGACGCAGAACGACGAGCCCGGCGCTCGCGGCCTACCCCTCGGCGAGCCACCTCGCGGCGTCCTTCGCATGGTACGTCAGGATCAAATCCGCGCCCGCCCGCTTGAGGCCGGTCAGCGTCTCGAGCACGAGGCGCCTCTCGTCTATCCAGCCCTTCTCGGCTGCCGCCTTGACCAGCGCGTACTCGCCGCTCACGTTGTAGGCGGCGGTGGGATACCCGAACTCCTCCTTGACCCGCCGAATGATGTCCATGTAGGCGAGCGCCGGCTTGACCATGACGATGTCGGCGCCTTCGCGGATGTCGAGGGCCACCTCGCGCAGCGCCTCCTCGGCGTTGGCCGGATCCATCTGATAGCCCCGGCGGTCGCCGAACGAAGGTGCGGAGTCCGCCGCCTCGCGGAAGGGGCCGTAGTAGGCGCTCGCGTATTTGGCCGCGTAGGACATGATCGGCACGTGTGAGAACCCGTCCGTGTCGAGAGCCGATCTGATCGCGGCCACTCGCCCGTCCATCATGTCGGAGGGGGCTACCATATCGGCGCCGGCCTCGACGTGTGAGATCGCCGTCGACGCGAGCATCTCGAGCGTGACGTCGTTGATGACACATCCGCGCTCGTCGAGCGCACCGCAATGGCCGTGCGAGGTGTACTCGCACATGCACACGTCGGTGATGACGTAGTAGTCGGGGTCGTGCAGCTTGATGGCGCGGATCGCGTTCTGCACGATCCCCTCCGAATCGTATGCGCCGCTTCCGGCCTCGTCCTTCGTCTCGGGCAGGCCGAAGAGAATGACCGCCGGGATGCCGAGGGACTTCAGCTCGTCGATCTCGCCGGCCAACTGGTCCAGCGTGACCTGGTACACGCCCGGCATCGACGAGACCTCGTCCTTGAGACCTTGCCCCGGTTTGACGAACAGCGGGTAGATGAAGTCGCTCGGGTCCAGCGAGTTCTCTCGGATCATCGAGCGGATGGTCTCGTTGGCGCGAAGCCTTCGCGGCCTGTACTCGGGGAAGTCCATGCGTGATGCCTCCTGACGTCAGGTGTCCGCCGGAGTCGAGCGGGCACGCGGCGGCGGGGGTCTCCCCCCAACCGAGGCTCGCCCCGCTAGTCGACGAACTCCTCGATGGACGGCTTGCCGGCAGGCGCGCTCGCCGGTGCATCGGCCGCAGATGCCGATGCCGCCGGCATGGAAGCCACAGCTTCGAGTGACGTGCCCGCTGCCGCGTTCTGGTCGCTCCACTGCGCAACGCGCGCGTTCACGAACTTGCGGAAGAGCAGCGTCGCCCACACGGCCGCTGCACAGATGACCAGCCAGTAGATGAGCTGGCCGAAGAAGTAGACCACGTTGCCGTACTCGGTGATCCATCCGAGCAGGCCGGTGGGAGCAGCACCATCGACAACCATCTTGTCTCCTTCGAACGCGGAAGTGAGCGTGAGGTGAGTTGCGAGCGGTCCACGGCCCGCAGGTCGTCGAGGAAGCCCGGGTGCCGCTCCAACAC
>CAYWCB010000296.1:0-2197 GCA_964456615.1 uncultured Eubacteriales bacterium
CGCCTCGGCGCGCAGGCCATGCTGGATGGCGTTCTCGACGAGCGGCTGGATGATGAACGCGGGGACCTGTACGTCGAGCAACTCGGCGGCGATCCGCTCCTCGAGCTGCAGGCGGTCTCCGAAGCGCGCACTTTCGAAGCTCAGATAGGATCGGAGGTAGTCGAGCTCGCGCCTCAGCGGTATCAGTTCGTCCCCGCTCTCGAGAGTGCGCCGGTAGAAGAAGGCGAACTCCCTGAGCAGCTCGCGCGCACGCGGAGGATCGGTCCGGATGAAGCTCGCGATCGTGTTGATCGTGTTGAAGAGGAAGTGCGGGTTGATCTGTGCTTGGAGCGCCTTGAGTTCCATTCTCGTGGCGAGTTCCGTCTGGTGCTCCAACTCGGCGAGCTCGAGCTGCGTCGAGAGAAGCCGCGCAAGACCTTGCGCCATCGCGATCTGGGTCTCGTTCATGAGGCGGGGTGTCGTGTAGTAGAACTTCAGCGTGCCGACGGGCTGTTCGCGCATCTCGAGGGGTACGACGATCGCAGCCCGCAGCAAACACAGCTTCTGCGGACATCCGATCTCCTCCCGACTCGAGAGCACGCGGTACTCGCTGTTCTCCAGTACTTCCCTGGTGGCTCTCGTGATGATCGGTCCCCCCACTGCGTGGTGGTCCTCGCCGAGACCGGCGAATCCGAGCACGCGTTCGCGATCGGTGATCGCCACGGCGGCGGCCTCAGCCTCCTCGAGCGCGATCCGGCAGACCGCCTGCGCGCTCTCGTCTGTCAATCCGGTCCGCAGGTACGCAAGGCTCGCGTTCGCCACCTTGAGGATCATGTGCGAGTGCAGCGCCCGCTCGTGGTCGGGACGAGTCACGATGCGGGCGGTCACGAGCATCAGCGCGACGGCGACGAGCCCGCCAAGCGAGACGAAGAGCACCCAGCGAGACAGCTGTGTGGCGCCGAGCGCGTAGATCGTCACGACAGTCAGCACGACCACGGCCGAGGCGAGCAGCGTATCGATGACGGTGCTTCGACTGACGGTCATGACAGGGTTCCTTCGCGGTCCGTGTCGCGAGCCCCGATACGCACGCTCCCGGACTCGTCGGCCGATGCGTCGGCGGTTTCCATCTTGAGCATGACGAAGGCATCAGGGACCTCGGGCAAGCCCGCTGAGGCGTACAGCGCACGAGAAGCCCGGTTCGACTCCTGCGTGCACAGTGAGAGCGAGGTCGCGCCCATGCGCGCGGCACGAGAGGCTGCGGCGGACAGAAGAGATCGCCCTACTCCGCACCGACGCGCATCCGGGTGAACCGCGAGACATGCCAACGAACCGACACCCCTGCTCACCGTCGTCAGAGTATAGCCCACGACCTCGCGCTCCGAGTCCGCGACGATCATGTCGCCCGATCCGATGCCTCGACTGAGCTTCGCATGGCCGTAGCGCCAGAACGGCTCGAAGACCGCCTCGTCTAGGCTGCTCACCGCCGAGATGTCCCCGTCGCATGCCTCTCTCAGCGTCACGCCCGCAGGGGCGGTGGAGTCCTTGACGGCGCGTGGCGGTGCGCAGAACGCCACCAGACGCTGGGTGACACGCATGCCGTTGCTGATGTAGGCGCCGGCCGCCGACTCCGGGAGCAGGGGTGAAAGCAGCCCGGCGAAGCCGTGGTCTGCGGCGATCACTCGAAGCTCAGCAAGGAGGTCACCGAGGCGGTGTGTCTGGCACCGGATGCCGCGCATCTGGAGCAGATCGAGATGCTCCCTCCACCTCTCGAGCAGCACCACCTCGCCCCGATCGCTCACTTGGACCCGCCACGCATCCAACCCACGCCACGCGAGCACGGGCTCGGCCGAGTCGAAGAGCCGGGCGGCAGCGAGCGCGGGCAGGAGCGCCTCGACCTCTCGAGCAGATGCCGTGTGCAGCGCACCTGTCATCCGAGCAGCGCCAGCTCGCTCGCTCCCAGCAGTACGCCCACCACGCCCAGCAGCAGCGCGAACCCCATCCTCACGAACCGGTCGCTGGCTGCGAAGGTGATCCGCGCGCCGACCAGGGCGCCGGGAACGACCCCGACGACGAGGAGGGCCGCCAAGCGGAGATCCACGTTGCCGAGCAGGTAGTGACTGATAGAACCCGGGACCGCCAGCATCCCGATCGCCACCAGGCTCGTGCCCACCGCCTGCTTCACAGGGAAGCGGAACCATCGGCTGAGCACCGGCACGAG
>CAYWCB010000297.1:0-2160 GCA_964456615.1 uncultured Eubacteriales bacterium
CGATGCGCTTGAGGCGCATGGGCGCGAAACGCTGCTCCCACTCGTGCTCGGCAGCTTCCTTGTCCAGGTCGTTGCCGCCGTGCGCCGCGACGATCTTCGCGAGCGGCTCCTCGATCTCGGGCGCGCGCGAAGCAGGGTAGGCGATGACCGCGAGGTAGGCCTCGGGAAGCGTGGGCTCGTAGTGCTGGTGAGCCTGCTCGTAGGGGTGCTGGTGCCGGTGGGGGAGCTGCTTCTTGAGCCGCGTCGACTCGGGATTGAGGAACGTGATCGACCACAACGGCAGCGCCTGCGCGCTAATCTCGGTCAGCGCCCTGCCGAGTGAGGCCGCATCGGGAAACGCGATGAGCCGGTGCGTCTCCTCCTCGAGGGGGCGCACGCGGAACGTGACCTGCGGGATGATGCCGGTGATGCCCTCGGCATCCGCCACGTAGGTGAGCAGCGCGTCGCCACTGAACTCCTCGACCTCACCGGTCGGCAAGACCACGCGCGCGGAGACGACGTTCTCCTTGAAGGTGCCGTACTCGTAGCTGCCGAAGCCGGAGCCGCCCTGCGCAAGCCAGCCTGCGACGCTCGAGCTCGGGTACGACGACGGGTAGAGCCGGAGCGTGAGTCCCTGCTTCTTGATCTGCCGGTCGACGTTCTCCCAGATCGCCGATGGTTGCGCGGTGACGGTGAGGTTCTCGGCATCCACGCCGATGACGTTCATCATCGCGCTCATGTCGATGACGACCGCATCCTTGGGCGGCAGCACGCCGCCGTAGCCGGAGGTCGCCCACGCGCGTGGCACGACCTGGAGGTTCTCCCGGCGAGCGAGCTTCACGAGCTCGACGATCTCGGACTCCGTGTGCGGGCGGACCACTGCCCCTGCCACGCCCGCCGGCACGAAGGGCTTCACCAGCTTCGGCATCGCCCCGATGTCGAGGGAGTACATCTTGCGCTCGCGCCGGTCGGTTCGGACACGCGTGGGCCCGACGATACCGGCGAGCATCTCTTCCGTGCGCGAGTTGGCTGCAGCCATGACGCGTCGCTCCCTTTCACATCCACGGCGCTACACGTGAAACTCGGATTCCAGGCAGGGTATCTCGGCATCTCCCTAGCCAAGAAATGCCCAAGGGGGTATTCTAGGCCTGACATCAGGATACCCCTATGGGTATCGCCTGTCAATGAACGTACCTGAATCCGAGCGTGCCCGGCGCACACTCCCCGGCACTGGACCCGGACGCCGAGACCGCCTCATGAACGAGAGAGGAAGCACCATGCAACTCGACTACACCGTGCCTACCAAGAAGCCATACGCGGAAGCCGTCAACGCCGTCACCGAGTCGGCGGCTGCACACGGATATCGCGTGCAGTTCGTGCACGACGTCGCACAGACGCTCGCCGAGAAGGGCTTCGAGCGCGAGCCCGTCAGCATCGTGGAGATGTGCAATGCCCGCCACGCGAGTGAGGTCCTCGCGCGAGACATCAAGATCGGGCTCATGCTCCCGTGCCCGGTGATGGTCTACGAAGAGTCCGGCGAGACCTACATCTCGACGATGCGCCCCTCGCTCTTGGGCTCGTTCTTCCCCGAGGCGCACCTCGACGAGATCGCCGCCGAAGTGGAAGCCGAGATCGTCGCCATCGTGGACGAGGCGGCCCGCTAGACCCTGCACCGGCCGGTTCGCTCCGGCAAGGCTCCGGGCGGTTCCGTCAGGCCGATGTGTCGCCGACAGTGGTGTCGTCTGCGAGCGGCAGCGTGAAACCGACGGACGCTCCGCCGCCCTCGCGGTTCTCGGCGAACACCGTGCCGCCGTGGTCCTCCACGATGCGCTTCGAGACCGCAAGGCCAACGCCGCTGCCGCCGGTCTGGCGAGCGCGAGCCGAGTCCGCCCGATAGAACCGCTCGAACACGAAGGGCAGGTCGTCTTCAGGGATGCCCTCACCCGCGTCGTTCACGGCGAGTCGGGCGCGGCCATCGGCGACCCTGCACTCGACTGAGATCTCGCCCGCGTCCGTGTGGCGGATGGCGTTGTCGAGAAGGTTGCGCAGCACCTGCCGCAACCGCCCCTCGTCGGCCACGACCATGACGGGCTCTCGTGCGTCGCACGAGACAGCCATGCCTTCTCGGGCGCGCAGGGCCGCGGATGCGGGGCACGACGTGTCATTCGTGCTTGTGGAGCG
>CAYWCB010000298.1:0-2146 GCA_964456615.1 uncultured Eubacteriales bacterium
ATCGGGCAGCCCGAGATCATCGAGAAGAGCCGCATCTGCGAGGCATTCGGCGCCGAGGTCATACAGATGTCGGTCGGCCCGGAGCTCTTCAGCCACATGCTGGAGCTGCTGGACGAGACGGGATACTTCGCGGCGTCACTGTACTCGTCCTTCGGCGTGTCGGGGATCGAGACCCTCGGTGCCGAGATCGCGCACGAGATGATCGCGCGCACCGGCGCACCACCGACCTGCGTCGTGATCACGCATGCCGGGGGCGGCAACACGACCGGGACCGCGCGAGGATTGAAGCGCGCCGGCGCGACCAAGACCGAGATCGTGTCGGCGAGCGTGGACCTCTCCGGGCTGCACATGGCGAGCGACACCGACTTCAACCGCAAGTCCTTCACGACCGGCCACACCGGGTTCGGCGTGCCGTTCGCCACGTGGCCGGATCGCGCCGACGTACCCCGGAACGCCGCGCGCGCGCTTCGCTACATGGACCGCTACCTCACGGTGAGCCAGGGCGAGGTCTTCTACGCGACCGAGGCGCTCGCGAAGCTCGAAGGGCTCGAGCGCGGGCCGTCGGGCAACACGGCGATGGCCGCAGCGCTCTCGCTCGCTCGCGACCTTCCGCGCGACGCCACCGTTGTCGTGCAGGAGACCGAGTACACGGGCGCGGGCAAGCACCACTGGGCGCAGCTCAACTTCGCCCGGGCGATGGGAGTCGAGGTCCGCGCAGGCGATCCCGCCGAGAACGTGCCGGGCACGTCGATCGTCATCCCACAGCGCCCGGAGCAGATCCGCGCGAAGGACATCGATCTCGCGCGGCTGCGCCGCTCGTACGTCCGCAACGCGCTCTCGCACTCGCCCGAGGGCTATGCACCCACCGCCGAAGACATCGGGTTCCTCGCTGAGGACACGAACACCGACACCGAGACTGTGGAGCGCGTTGTCGCGGAGCTCAAGGAGGTCTGAATGGTCCGACCCGATACCTTCAACGAAGTCCGGCAGCATCTTGCTGACCTCTCCGACGAGGCACTCGATGCGCGCTTCTGGGAGCTTGCCGAGAAGGTCGTCGAGCCGCTCGTCGAACTCGCGCGCACGCACACCTCGCCGTCGATCGAACGCTCGGTGCTCATGCGCATGGGCATCGACTCGCTTACGTGCCAAGCGGTCGTCGCGGAGTGCGAGAAGCGAGGCCTTCTCGCGCACGGGGCCGGGCACGTCGTGTACGCGTGCATGGAGGCGTGGGACTGGGAGGCACCGGCTGCAGCCGCTCGGCTTGCAGAGGGCGATGGCTGGGACATCGCGGAGGCGAAGTGGGGTGGCGCGCGGTGACGCCCACGGAGGACATGCCGGCCGGGCCGCTACTCGACCCCTGCGAGAAGATCGACATCGAGCGCCTGCTCGACGGCATCGAGCGCTATCGACCTCGTCGCAGGGGCTGGACGTGGCGTGAGACGGTGCCGAACCAGCGCGCCTACGAGTTCACCTACCACGAGACCTCCGCGCAGCTCGAGAACAGCGTCCCGCTGCCCGCGGCGCACTACTTCGACAACATCGACCCGCAGCCGGACTGCGTTGTCACGACCGAGATCGCCTCGGGCCGCTTCGAAGACGACATCCGCCGCATGCGGATGGCCGCGTGGCACGGCGCCGACCACATGATGGTGATACGCACCGCAGGCCAGAGCCATATCGACGGATTGCTCGAAGGCACGCCCGAAGGCGTCGGCGGCATTCCCATCACGCGCAAGCAGGCCCGGGTCACTCGGCGGGCGCTCGACTTGATCGAAGACGAGGTCGGCCGACCGATCAACTTCCACTCCTACGTGAGCGGCGTCGCCGGGCCCGAGATAGCGGTGATGTTCGCCGAGGAGGGCATGAACGGCGCGCACCAAGACCCGCAGTACAACGTGCTCTACCGCAACATCAACATGTACCGGAGCTTCGTCGATGCGGCCGAGGCCAAGCGCGTCATGGCGAGCGCGGACATGCTCCAGATCGACGGGGCACACAACGCGAACGCCACGGCGGTGAAGGCGTGGAAGGTCATGCCCGAGCTGCTGGTCCAGCACGCGATCAACTGCGCGTACTCGGTTGCCGTCGGCATGCCGAAGGAGAACATCGCGCTCTCGACGGTTCCGCCCGACGCGGCGCCGGCACC
>CAYWCB010000299.1:0-2139 GCA_964456615.1 uncultured Eubacteriales bacterium
TAGCGCCCGCGCTTGATTGGAGTAGTCGGCTCACGTTCGTCAAGAGTGCGGCGTGACGGCATGATGGGGCGAGGGCGGGCGGGAGCCCTGGTCGATCAGCGATCGCGGTCGTCGTCGGCGTGTGCTGCGAGCCAGTCGCGGATGAGGTTGCCGATCGGGGCGGGCTGTGGGCGGTCGCGGGTGTTGCGCGGGGGTCCGTGCTGGGCCGGGGCGGCGAGCACGGGGCGGGGGGGCAGCGCGAGGAGCTGGTAGCGCGGCCCGGCGGGGTCGTAGGCCACGAGGTCCTTGCGCAGGAGGCCGTCACGCGCGGCGAGGAAGTCGTCGAGGACGACGCGGAGGATCGCGGCCAAGCGGTCATCGAAGTAGAAGCTCATGCCCTGGCGATCGGCGACGAGGGCGAGCAGGAGGTAGATGAGGATCTCCCGGTGGTCGAGCGAGGCCCAGAAGCCGTCGCGCAGGAAGCGATGCGGCAGGAAGGCGAAGGAGCCGTCGATCCTCCGGACGCGATCGGGGCGCAACGGCGTGCGATCGAAGTCGGGACGGGCGCGCGTCACAGGTCCTCCATGTCCACGACGGCCTGCTGCACGGTGGCCTGCTCGATGGTCTTGGCGCCGGCGCCCATCGCGGCCAGCGCGGAGGCCAGCGCGATGTTCTGGACCAGGCGCGGGATGCCGCGGGAGTGCTGGAAGACGGCGGCGACGGCGGCGGGGTCGAAGAGCGGCTTCTTCGCGCCGGCCGCCTTGAGGTGCCGGTCGAGGAAGGCCGCGACCTCGGCCTCGGTCAGCGGGCGCAGGCGGATGCGGACGCCGACGCGCTGGGAGAGGGCCCAGTGGGCGGGCTCGGCGAGACGATCGCGCAGGAGCGGCTGGCCGGCGAGGATGAGGGCGAAGGGGCTCTTGCGATCGAAGTCGTCGGCGGTGAGCAGGCGGAGGTCTTCGAGCGAGGCGTCGGGCAAGAGATGCGCCTCGTCGATGAGGAGCACGGTGCGCTTGGGGATGGAGCGCAGGTGGCCGAGGAGCGCGGCGGCGGTTTCGCCCTTGAAGCGTCGGGGACGCAGGCCGAGGGCGACGCTGATCGATGCGAGCAGGCCGAAGGGACCGAGGGTGGTGAGCGAGACGGTGACGAGCTGGTGGCAGGTGGCGTCGAGCGAGCGGGCGAAGAGGGACAGCGCGGTGGACTTGCCGCAGCCGCTGTCGGCGACGACGACGGCGATGGTGTCGCGGTCCAGCGCGAAGCGCAGGCGGGCGAGGACCTCTTCGAGGCCCTGGTGACGCAGGAGCGCGGGGTCGGGGGCCACGCGAGGAAACGGGGGCTTGGTGAGGCCGAAGTGCTCTTCGAGGGTCATGGCTTCGTGTCTCCTTTCCGGGTGCGAGTACGCACCAAGTGGTCTTCGAGCGCGTCGAGGTAGACGCGCAGGTGGAGTCCTTCGCCAAGCCGGCGCCGTGAGCGATCCAGAGCGGCCCGCGCGGCGTCGGCATCGATGGGCCGCAGGCGACGCCAGAGCGCGGAGGTCAGCGAGCGCTCGGGGTCGGTGAGCGGTGTCGTGCGGCACCGCTCGACGAGCGCGACCAGGGCGGGCAGATCGAGCTCGGTCGTGGCCGGTGGCACGAGGCGCAGCGCAGAGACCTCGGTGCGGACCCGGCGCTCGTAGTCGGCGCGCAAGATCGCCAGGTAGTCGGTCTTCTTCCCGCTGGTCGCCGGCGGCTCCGGCTCCGGCGGTGTGACGCCGGGCTTCTGGGGAAAGGCGCGCTCGACGATGCGACCGTCGTAGGAGATGAGTACGTATTCGAGGTCGAGCGGGTCGAAGAGCACGCCGACGCGCCGGCCACGGAGCGATGGATGCACGGAGAAGCGGATGCCTTCGACCTCGACGGTGGACCACTTGCGGTGGACCGTGCGGCCCTCGCGCAGGCGGAGGTACTCGTCGACGATGTCGGAGGCCGGGGCGGGGCGCAGGACGGCGGTGCGGGCGAAGCGATCGGCGGGAGCCTCGCCGATCTCGGAGTGGACGTCGCGGAGGTAGCGCTCGGCAAGCCACGCCTCGTACCAGGCGTTGAGCTCGTCGAGCGTGGGCAGCGCCTCGCGACCGCGAACCTCGGACTCGAACTGCTCTTTGAGCGTACGATTGAAGCGCTCGAT
>CAYWCB010000300.1:0-2098 GCA_964456615.1 uncultured Eubacteriales bacterium
AGCAACTTCGAGTCGTTCGGCTTCAAGATGGGCATCGATGCGACGCGTCCGATCCCGGGTGAGGGTCACGAGAGGGAATGGCCGGAGTCGCTCGAGATGAGCCCAGAGGTCAAGCGCCGAGTCGACGAGATGTGGGGCGAGCTAGGGCTTGGGTAGGGCCGCCGAGGGCTCTCCTGTGCGTCGCGGCAAGATCCGCGAGTTCCTCGAACTCGTCAAATTCGAGCACTCGGTCTTCGCGCTTCCGTACGCGTATGTGGGTGCGCTCTACGGCGCGGCGGCGATGGCGCCTGATTCGTCGCGCTGGGTGACACCTGCGGGGTGGCCCTCGTGGAGCGCCGCCCTGTGGGTGACCGTAGCGATGGTCGGGGCGCGCTCGGTCGCATTCGTGGTGAATCGGGCGGTCGACCGCGAGATCGATTCACGGAATCCCAGGACCGCGGGCCGCGCGATCCCTGCCGGACGTATCAAGACGCGGGAGCTGTGGGTCTTCTCGGCCATCGTGCTCGCTGCCTACATCGTCGCGTTGTGGCAGCTCGCGCCGATCACCCGCTGGCTGTGGCCCATCCCGCTCGCCGCGTTCGTCGTCTACCCGTTTACGAAGCGCTTCACGCCGCTTTGCCACTACTGGCTCGGGTTGTGCCTGGGTCTCGCGCCGATCGGAGGCTGGGTCGCGGTCGGAGCGCCTATCGCAGACGCCGCGCCGTGGGTGCTCGCGGCAGCGGTGGCGCTATGGACCGCCGGGTTCGACATCATCTACGCCACCCAGGATGTCGAGTGTGACGTCCGCGATGGCGTGCACTCCATGCCTGCCGACTGTGGTGTATCGGCCGCGCTCGTGCAGACGCGCGTCGATCACGTGCTCACGGTGGTGTTGCTGGCTGCAGGCGGCTGTCTCGCCGGTGCCGGGTGGCCCTGGTACGTGGGTGTGGGCGTCGCTGCGGCACTTCTCGCCTACGAGAACTCGATCGTTCGCGCCGATGACCTCTCGCATGTGAACGCCGCCTTCTTCACGGTCAACGGCATCATCGCTATCGTCGTATGTGCGGGCGCGCTCGCAGACCGCGTGGTCGGCTAGCAGGGGAGCTGAGAATGGGACTCTACACTGTCGCGATAACGGGCGCCTCGGGCAGCGCCTACGGGTTGCGCCTCGTGGAGCAGCTCGTGCTTGCCGGGCATGAGGTCGCCGTCACCATAACGGACTCCGGCCGGGATGTGACCGCCTACGAGGTCGGCTTCGACCTGCCGATGGAGGAGCCAGCGAACGCACTGAAGCGATACCTCGAACTCACGACGGACGCACCGCTGCGGTACGCGTGCTGCAACGACCTCTTCGACCCGCTCGCGTCTGGATCGCACCGCGTGGACGCCATGGTCGTGGCACCGGCCTCGATGGGCTTCATCGGCGCGGTGGCGGGCGGTCTCGCGAACAACCTGCCCGCGCGGGCCGCCGACGTGATGCTCAAGGAGAAGCGACCCCTGGTGCTCGTGCCGCGCGAGACTCCGTTGTCGGTCGTTCACTTGCGGAACATGACGGCTCTGGCCGAAGCAGGGGCAACGATCGCGCCCGCGGCGCCGGCGTTCTACCAGCGGCCGCAGACGCTCGACGACATGGTCAACTTCGTCGTGGGGAAGGTGCTCGACCTGCTGGCCGTCGAGCACCAGCTCTTCGCCCGCTGGGGCGAGTAGCACCCGCTCCGCTCGGCCCGATTCTGCTGCGTAACGGTTTCGTCTCGGTGCCCACAGCGGCGTTGTGACGTCGTGCGTGAAGGCAGACGCTAGCAGCGTAGGGTCTTCCGGAATCGTTCGTCGTCGCACAGGTCGCAGCAGAACGTCGCAGCAGAGGAGCAGCTATGACCCTTGCACAGGCGCGCAGGCGCTATCCGCTCGTTCCCGCCGAGGTCCTCAAGTGGGCGGTGCAGAACATCGACGACTCGAAGGCCCTTGAACGGTGCCTCAGGCGGGTAGAGCAGACGAAACGCATGCAGATCAAGTACGCGAAGAGGTAGTCCATCCCACTCGCTGGTTCGGCGGCACGAGTCCTCTTCACGAAGGGTCACGTCCCGTCACTTGCCGCCCGGCGATTCAGGAGCATGTCGTA
>CAYWCB010000301.1:0-2067 GCA_964456615.1 uncultured Eubacteriales bacterium
AGCGGTCGCGGCGGTCCGCTTTGCGGATATGCGTGGCTTTCAGGCCCATGCCGAAATGAAGGTCCTTCTGGTCTCGGAAGGTCTCTTCAATCGTGAAGCGGCGACCATAGAGCTGGACGACCTGTTGCGCCGTTCGCTGGTCAAGCGACCTCGCCAAGCACCACGGTTCCTTCATCTTGCGGTGCGAGACCAGAACGACGGCAGGCACCACGCATTCGTCCGCGGTCAGCTTCGCGATCCGGAGCATTCGAGCTCGCCCGCTCGGCGCCACCCACTCGCCAGCGGTCTTCCGCTCGCCGTCGGTCGACGTGACCAGGATGTTCTGCCGGAATCGGATGATGTCGTCCCATCCCAGCAGAATCAGAAAGTCGTAGAGCTTCTGGTCACCGAAGCCACGGTCCGCCAGCAAGGTCACTCGCACGTGAGGGGGAAGCCAACCCTGCAGGCGCTCGACCAGCTCGAGCTCGAATCGCTTCTGGTTGCCCTTCAGCGTTGCCTTCTCGTGGGTCCTCCAGACCAGCGGCGTGGCCCGTCCGTGCCGGCTCACGAGATACGCCGCCAGTGTGCTGTGCCCGTCGTCGTCGAACTCGGTCCAGTCCATCGCGAGGACGACCTCGGGGCGCGCGCCGATCACGAACGAAACCCAGGCACAGAGCACCGCGTCGAGCACCAAGCGCCCATGGCTCAACAGCCGGTCCACCTGCTTGACGCCGCTCTTGGCGGTGATGCCCGCTACCTGCGCGTACGCCTGGCCAATCGCATGGATCGCGAGCACCGCCACCTGGGTGATTCCGACCACCGCATTGGCGATCGAACCGACCCGTGCCGCGTGCTCCGAGGGGCCGAACACGTCCGCCACGAATCGCCGTACCCCCTGCGGGCTCAGCTTCACCTTCCGTGCTCTGCCTCTGCTGCCCTGCCGCCCCGCCATAGCCCTGCCGCCGCTCGTCTGCATGCTCTTCATGCAGACGAAAACAGTCGGTATCCAGCATAAATTCCCATGCAAGAAACAACCCAGGGGATCCCTCAGGGTGCCGCCGCAATCGCGTCCGCGGATCTAGAACAGGTAAGAGACCTCGATCGGAATGCCGATGTTCACGGCGCTCGATCCGAGGGTCGCTTCCCTTCTGCTGGGGGTCGCAGAAACCGTCTCCGAGCCGAATAGCCCGCTCACCGAGACGCCGCTTCGCAGTCGCCAGCTCTCGCTCGGCTGGTAGCCAACCCCGAGCGTACCGGTGACGAGGAATCCCCGCGTCGAGGTCGACTCGTCGATGCTCTGGCCGCTTGGGAGCTGCAGCGTGCGCGAGCTCAAGCCGAAGTAGGCACCCAACCCGAGGGCAGGCACGATGGCGAAGCCCGATCCGACGAGGATGTGATACTGCGCCGTCGCGTCGAAGTAGAAGTTGTTCTGCGCGACCGAGTCGCCGCTCTCGCGGGCAGCGAGCTGCGTCAGCAGGCCGAGGGCCAATCCAACCTCGAAGCGCTCGAGGGGGAAGAACCCGACCCGAGGAGCGAGCCGGAGGTAGAGGGTGCGATTGGATTCGTCGGTGCCGCCGAGGGTTTCGTTCGTCGTCCCGGCGTAGGAGAAGATCGAGCTCAGCCCCACGCTCCAGAGCCACTGGTCGACGGAGTAGTCCGATGCCACGGGCGGCTGCTCGGCCTCTTCCCCCGGGCCTTCGGCGTCCGCCCATTCGTCGTCGGCGGCCGCTTCCGGCTCCTCGAGATCCACGGCCGGGACTCCCGCTTCGTAGTCGTCGAAGGGGTTGGGCTGGCCGAGCGCCGGCGATGCCCCGACGCTCAGGGCGGTTACGGCAGAGAGCGCGAGCGCGGTCCGCGAGCCGGCTCGAATTCGGGTGTTCATGCTTGGCTCGCTCCTCTTCATGGCTTCGTCTCGAAGTGGATTTCGATCCGACGGTTCGCCTCTCGCCCCTCTTCGGTCGTGTTGTCTGCGACGGGATCGGCGGCGCCGCGGCCCTCCGACGACAGGAGCGCGGCCGGGACCCCGGCCTGCTGCAGCGCCTTGCGAACGGCCTCCGCTCGCTTCGCCGAGAGGTTGCGGTTGACCGT
>CAYWCB010000302.1:0-285 GCA_964456615.1 uncultured Eubacteriales bacterium
CTTCTTCTCGCGCACGAGGTCCGCGATCTTGGCCACGAGCTTGGACTTGTTCACCTGATAGGGGATCTCGCTGATGATGATCCGCGTCCGCCCGGTCGAGGTCTGCTCCACGTGCGCCTTGCCACGAACCTTGATCGACCCGCGCCCCGTCGTATAGGCCTCGACGATGCCCTCTCGCCCTAAGATCGTGCCGCCGGTCGGGAAGTCCGGGCCCGGCACGACCTTCATGAGTTCCTCGACCGTAGCTTCAGGGTTGTCGATGATCGTCGTCGCCGCGTCGATTAC
>CAYWCB010000302.1:314-2063 GCA_964456615.1 uncultured Eubacteriales bacterium
GGTCGCCATGCCGACAGCGATGCCCGCTGAGCCGTTGACCAGCAGGTTCGGGAACCGGCTCGGCAAGACGAGCGGTTCTTGCAGCGACTCGTCGTAGTTGGGGCCGAAATCGACGGTCTCCTTGTCCAGGTCACGCAAGAGCTCCATCGTGACGCGCTGCAGTCGAGCCTCTGTGTAGCGCATCGCCGCGGCGGCGTCTCCGTCGACCGAGCCGAAGTTGCCGTGCCCGTCGACGAGCGGTACCCGCATAGCGAAGTCCTGCGCCATCCTGACCATCGTGTCGTAGACGGCCTGGTCGCCGTGTGGGTGGTACTTGCCGATGACCTCGCCGACCGTCCATGCCGACTTCTTGTACGGGCGCCCCGGCGTGAGCCCGGACTCGTTCATCGCATACAGGATGCGCCGGTGCACCGGCTTGAGCCCGTCGCGCACGTCCGGCAGCGCGCGGGCGACGATGACGCTCATCGAGTATTCGAGGAACGATTCCCTGAGCTCTTGCTGGATGTCTATCGCGAGCGTCGTTTCCTCTCGGTCCATCACGTCGTCTGACACCTAGAGCACTCCTTGCTTTCGCAGGTTCTTGACGACGACGTACACGCCGCCGCCCACGAATCCGAGTCCGAACACGAGCAGGACCGAGCCTCCGAAGACCCCCGCGATGCCGCTCGTGCCCGCGCTCGCGAGCCCCAGCCCGGCCCACACGAGCATCGCGATCCCTAGCGCGACGATCACGCCGCCGATCGCGACGTTCATCTTCCATACGCCCGCGGTCGCGGACGGCTCCTCCGACGCGAGGCCCGAGAGCATCTCGGCGAGTTGCGCCTCGTCGGGACCGCCCTCCCGCGACGGCGGTGTGACGTCGGCCAAGGCCGGCTCTACCTGAGGCGCCGGCATGGCGCCCGACACGGCGGCTGCCATCTCGCCTGCGGCCTGCGTACCCGGCGTCGCCGCGGCCACAGCCGCTGCTTGCGCTTCCATGGCGGCGCGCGCCTCGGCTTCTTCGGCTTCTGCCCTTGCCTGCTCGGCTTCTTGTTCGGCTCGCTGGCGCGCCAGCTCCTCGAACTGCTCCCGCTCCCACGGCGGCGGGACGAAGCTCTTGGTCTCGCGCCGCTCCTTCGGTCTGAACTCCGATCCTGGATCAGCCACGCTCGTCCGCCTGTCGTCCCCTCGGTCGCCGGCAGTCCCGGCCGTCGGCCCGCGCGTCCGTCCGGTCCGCGACTGAGCCTTCGTCCTCCCTCACCCTATATGTCGAGGAACCTGACGTCCTTGGCATGCCGCTGGATGAACTCCTTGCGCGGTTCCACCTGATCGCCCATCAGGTCGGTGAACGCCCTCTCGGCGGTCAGAGCGTCGTCGATCGTCACCTGCAGGAGCGTGCGTTTCGACGGGTCCATCGTCGTCTCCCACAGCTGCTCGGGGTTCATCTCGCCGAGGCCCTTGTAGCGCTGGATCGAGTACTTCGTGTTCTCGGGAAGACGAGCGAGCGCCTGCTGGAGCTGCTTGTCGCTGTAGGCGTACTCGTGCTTCTTGCCGACCGCGATCTTGTACAGCGGCGGCTGCGCGATGTAGACGTATCCCGCCTCGATCATCTGTGGCATGAAGCGGTAGAAGAACGTCAGGATCAGGCAGCGGATGTGCGCGCCGTCCACGTCGGCGTCGGTCATGATGATCGCCTTGTGGTAGCGCGCCTGCTCGATGTCGAACTCCTCGCCGATGTTGGTGCCCATCGCCGTGATCATCGCTTGGATC
>CAYWCB010000303.1:0-2057 GCA_964456615.1 uncultured Eubacteriales bacterium
CGCTTCGTCGTCCGATATGCGTCGGATAGTCCCCGCTCCTCCTCGACCGCTATTCCCGCGAAGGCGTTGTACGGCGGGTTGCCGATCACCACGAGGATCCGCTCCTCGCGCTTGACCTTCGCCGCGGCGTCGCGCTCGCGCTCGAACTCGAAGAGCATCTGCGCGGGATGCGCTCGTCTGTGCGGCTTGCCGACGGCGTTCGGGTCGGCCGCGTTCCACCCCGTGAGCGCGTTCGTCAGGTACACGGCCGCGCGCTCGGTCGTCCCCTCGGCAAGCGGGACGCCGAGCTCGCGGAGCAGGATCCCGAGCTGCAGGTGCGAGATCACGAACGGGGCCGGCATGATCTCGAAGCCGATGACGCGCTCCATCGCGGCGCGCTTCACGTCTTGGCGGGTGAGCGCGTCGGCACCCTTGGCTTGAAGCGTCTTGTCGACCGTCTTCAAGACCTCGACGAGGTACGCGCCGGTGCCGCAGCACGGATCAAGGACGTAGACGCTCTCGCCGGCGAGCCCGTCGGCGACACCGAGCTCCTCGCGGAGCACCGTGTCCACGCGCGCGACCATGTAGCGCACGACCTCCTCGGGCGTGTACCACACGCCGAGCTCCTTGCGCAGCTGCGGGTCGAACGCCTCGAGGAACGGCTCGTAGAAGTACTGGACCGCCTGCTCCTCCTTGAAGCGCGAGAAGAACTGCGCGCGCTCCACGCGGTTCAAGACCTCCTCGGCCCAGTCGAGCACCTCGGCGATCTCAAGCTCGCCGAGCTTGGAGGGCGTGGCGATCTGCTCGAAGAGCTGCGCGATCATCGGCACGTGGAGCGTCCACGACGCCTCGCGCCACCGGAAGCGCGCGTCTTGGGCGGGCGCGAGCGGGCGGCCCCAGAGCACCCATGAGGCGAACATGCCGTAGAAGAGCGTCTGCACGAGCGTCGAACGGAAGAAGTGGTCACCCTTCTCGCCTTCGAACTCCAGGCCGAGCGCCTCTTCGAGCTGCTCGCGGAGCTGTGAGAGCGCGGGCAGGTCGCGGTGCTCGAGCCTGAGGCGCGCGGTGCGGGCGTAGCTCGCGAGCCACCACGCGACGTCTTTGGGATCGGCGATGGGCGCCGAGCGGAGCATCACGCGCTGGAGGAACTCGGTGACGCCCTCGCCGGCTTCTTCGGCAAAGGTGCGGGGGTGGGCCGCACGCGCCCAGAACTTCGCCTCGTCGGTGGCGAGCTGGCAGGACTCGAGTTGCAGGGCTTCGCACTTCGCCGCGTCCCACCGTACGAGCACGAAGTCGCGCAGGTTGGTGACCAGTACGAGGCCGTAGCGCTCGGCGTAGCGGGAGACCTGCTCGGAGCCGGCGACTGCAAAGACGTCGTCGCCCGTGCCCTTGACCTCGATCGCGCCCCTTGCTGGCGGCTGCCCTTCGAGCGGCTCGGCGTCGTGCGCGTGCGCGTATTGCTTCTGTTCGAACAGCCCGCCGTCCGGGTTGCCCGCGCCGCGGTTCTTGAGCTGCATGAACGCACGGACCTTGGGCTTGAGGTGCGAGCCGACCTCGGTGAGAAGCGTCGCGAGGGCGCCGTAGTAGGAGGTCTCGGCGACGCCAGCGCCAGACGAGCGAATGGCGCTCAGCTCGGCGAAGTAGGTCTCGGCGGCTCTTTCGGCCGTGTCTCGCACGCTTCCTCCCGGATGCGCGAGGGTACGGGGAGAGGATAGCAGGGCGGGCTGACGGCAAGGCCGGGCGCCGTCCAAGAACGAGAGGGCCGCTCCTTTCGGAAACGACCCTCTCGGCCATCGCTGCGGGACAGCGACGATGATGCACTACGTGGCTTTGTCTGCGGGGCCACTCCCCGCGAACGCCGCCGGCCTAGGCGACCCCGGCCTCCGAGATCTCGACGGTGGACAGGGCCAGCGCAGCGATGCTCGTACTACTCAACGCTGGATCACCTCCTCGGTCGGCGGGTCGCCGGATCGCGCCCTCGGGATTCTCCCGTGGCACTCATTCTAGCAAGCGCTGCGCCGAGGAAAAGAGGGCTGGAGCGGTAGGCTCGCGCGTCGCAACGCCGAGGCCCCCGCCCG
>CAYWCB010000304.1:0-2036 GCA_964456615.1 uncultured Eubacteriales bacterium
TCAGGAACAGGCCGTCGGAGTACTTGAGGATGTTGGCCTTGTGCACGGCGGTGACCTTCTTGCGCCCGTTCGCCAGCGCGTACTCGAACGCCCAGCGCACGATACGCTCCGAGCCCGTCACGCTGATCGGCTTGAGCGAGATGCCCGAGTCGGGGCGGATGGTGCCGGCGCCCTTCTCGGCAACCCAGTCGATGAGCTCGGCCGCTTCGGGCGAACCCTTCTCGAACTCGACGCCCGCGTACAGGTCCTCGGTGTTCTCCCGGACGATGACGATGTCGACATCCTCGTAGCGCCCGCCGATCCCCGGCATCGAGAACGCCGGCCGGAGGTTCGTGTAGAGGTCGAGCGCCTTGCGAAGGGCGACGTTCACGCTGCGAAAGCCCGTCCCGACCGGAGTGGTGACCGGGCCTTTGATCGCTACCTTGTTCTTGCGGATCGACTCGATGACGTGATCGGGCAGCGGAGTGCCGTACTCGTCCATGACGTGCTCGCCGGCGTCAGCGATCTCCCATTCGATCTCAACCCCGGCCGCCTCGACGACCCGCTGCATCGCAAGCGTGATCTCGGGTCCGATCCCGTCGCCCGGGATGAGCGTGATGGTGTGTTGGGCCATTCGCGTGTTCCTCCTGTGTCGGGGCGGGTCACAGCGCCGCGCCCGCTCGTGGGGAATCCGTCCCGGTTCGATGGCCGCCGGGCTGGACCCGTGCGGGGCCAGTGTAGCGGACGGTGTGGATCTAGGCCTTGCGTGCCCGCTTCTTCGGCGCGCACTCGACGATGCGTTTCGCGCGCCTGCCGATGAGTCCCTTCGTGTGCTCCGAGTCGAACTCCATGCGTTCTGCGGCGGCCAGCCTTACTCTGTCCGCGGCGCCGCCGGACACGAGCCTTACCACACCCGACAGCATCGCCGGGAACTCCGGGTCTCCGTGGTACACGCGGATCGCCTCGTCGATGAGCGGCCATACGCGCTCGGAGCGCTTCGAGGTGGTGGAACCGTATCCGCAGAGCACGCGGAAGGCGGCGAGCCGCACGACGCCCGACTCGGAGTCGTGGAGCGCGGTGGTGACGCCGGGAAGGGCGCGGTCGATGATGCGCGCGTCGACCGGGACGAGCTTCTCGAGCGCGCCGAGCACCTCCCAGCGCGTCTGCGACTCGGGACGGTCGAGTGCGTCGGCCAGAGCGTCGGCGTAGGCCTTGAGGACCGCAGGCTTGTGGACCGCGATGGCGTGGACGACGCGCGCCGCCTGCTGGCGGTCGCGCCGGTTCGGGCCCGAGAGCGCGTCGATCACGCTGCGCAGCGCGGTCTTCGTCTTGATGGCGCGCTGGGCGTATTCGTCCTTGTCCGCAGCGGCGTCGAAGCCGGTTGTCTCATCGGAAGCCATCTTGTTCTCCTCGGCCAATCTGCGAGCGCGATCCGGCGCGGCGTCCCCCGTCGATTCTTTCGTCGCCTAGAGGTTGAATCCCCCATGCTTCTTGAAATGCTCGACGAGTCCGCCGTCCGCGAGCAGCTGCTCCATCACGGCCGGCAGCGGTGCGAACGGTATCTCCGTACCCTTCGTGAGGTCGCGAACAACGCCGGCCTTCAGATCGATCTCGAGCTCGTCGCCGTCGTCGATCGCGCTCGTGTCGCATTCGACGACCGGCAGCCCGGTGTTGATCGCGTTGCGGAAGAAGATACGGGCGAACGACTCGGCGAGCACGGCCTTCGTGTTGCTGTGGATGAGCACCAGCGGCGCTTGCTCGCGGGAGGACCCCATGCCGAAGTTCGTGCCCGCGACGAGCACGCCCCCCTCCGGCTTGACCTTGGCGTAGTAGTCCGGGTCCACGTCCTCCATGGCGTGCGTGGCCATGTCGTCCATGTCGATCGACTTGAACTTGTACTTGCCGGAGATGATGTAGTCGGTGTTGATGTCGTCGCCGTACTTGAACGCCTTCGCGCGGATCTGCATCGCGTGGTCGCTCCCCTGCTCGACGTGGTCGCCTACTCGAAGTACTTCCTCGGGTCGGTGATGACGCCTTCGATGACGCTAGCAGCCACT
>CAYWCB010000305.1:0-2029 GCA_964456615.1 uncultured Eubacteriales bacterium
GACGATGATCGCCTTCGCCGTGCTCTTCGTGATCCTCTGGAAGTTCGCGTTCCCGCCGATCACGAAGATGCTCGAGCAGCGTGCCGACACGATCCGCGAATCGATCGAGCGGGCTGAGCAGACGAAGGTCGAGGCCGAAAGGCTGCTGGAGGAGTACAAGCAGCAGATGGCCGAGGCGCGCGGCGAGGCCGCGAAGGTCATCGAGCAGGGCCGCAAGGTCGCCGACACGATGAAGGACGAGATCGTCGCCAAGGCCAACGAGGAGGCCGCGGCTATCGTCGCCAAGGCGCACGAAGCCATGGCCGCCGAGAAGAAGGCCGCGATAGCTGAGCTCCAGGCGGAAGTCGCCGATCTGTCGGTGGCGGTCGCGGGCAAGATCATCGGCGAGAAGCTCAACGCGGCCGATCACGCGCAGCTGATCGACCGGTTCGTGGCGGAGGCGGGAAGCCTCAATGACAACTAGGGACCTGGTCCGCACGTACGCGCGGGCCCTCTTCGACCTCGCCGGCGTGTCGGACGCTATCGACGAAGTCGACGAAGGCTTCGGAGTGGTAGTCGAAGCGATCCGCGGCCACGCCGGGCTCATGTCGACGCTCACGGACGTCCTCGTCCCCGGTTCGAAGAAGCGAGAGATCGTGCGCGAGATCTTCGGGGCGGCCGTGCCGGCGGAGGCCGTCGCGGTCGCTTCGGTCATGGCCGAGCGGGGTCATGCGGGGCTCATTGACGATGTCGCATCGGCGTACCGCGAACTCGTCCAGTCGGAGCACGGCATCGTCGTGGCCGAGGTCGTGACGGCCGTTCCGCTCGCCGAGAAGACCCGCGATTCGCTCGTGAAGCGGCTCGCGGAATCGCTCGGCCACCCGGTGACGCTCCGCGAGCGCGTGGACGAGTCGATCGTCGGCGGCATCATCATCAATGTCGGCGGACGCGTGTTCGACGGGAGCCTTTCCTCCCAGCTCGACTCGGTCCGCTCGGTGCTATCGACTGCGTAGCAGGGAGGCAGGGCACAGTTCATGGCTGAGATCACCGCGAGTGCGATCACCGAAGTGCTGAGAGCGCAGCTCGAGTCCTACACGCCGGAGATAGACGTCCGCGAGGTGGGCAGCGTCGTCCAGGTGGGCGACGGCATTGCTCGTGTGAACGGACTCAAGGGCGCCATGGCGGGCGAACTCCTCGAGTTCGTCGGCGAGGGCGGTCACACGGTCTTCGGCATGGCGCTGAACCTCGACGAGACCGAGGTGGGCGCCGTGCTCATGGGCGAGACCGAGGCCATCGGCGAGAACGACACCGTGCGTACGACCGGCAAGATCGTCGAGGTGCCTTCGGGGCCTGCGCTCCTGGGACGGATCGTGAACCCGCTCGGGCAGCCCATCGACGGCAAGGGGCCCATCGCTTCGGAGGGCTTCCGCCCGGTGGAGTTCCGCGCCCCGGGTGTCATCGAGCGCAAGCCGGTCCACCAGCCGGTCCAGACCGGCATCATGGCCATCGATTCGATGATCCCCATCGGCCGCGGCCAGCGCGAGCTCATCATCGGCGACCGCCAGACGGGCAAGACGGCGGTCGCCATCGACGCGATCATCAACCAGCGGGGCAAGGACATGATCTGCGTCTACGTCGCCGTCGGGCAGAAGGCATCCACGGTGGCCGGCGTCGTGGAGACCCTCGCCGCGCACGGCGCCATGGACTACACGATCGTCGTCCAGGCAGCCGCGTCCGATCCCGCGCCGATGCAGTACATCGCGCCGATGGCTGGCTGCGCCATGGGCGAGTACTTCATGTACAACGGCACGGACGGCAAGCCGGCTTCCGCCGACAATCCCGGTCGTCACGTGCTCTGCATCTACGACGACCTCTCGAAACAGGCCGTCTCATACCGTCAGATGTCGCTCACGCTGCGCCGCCCACCGGGCCGCGAGGCATACCCGGGTGATGTCTTCTACCTGCACAGCCGCCTGCTCGAGCGTGCGGTGAAGCTCTCGGACGAGAACGGCGCCGGTTCGCTCACGGCGCTGCCGGTCATCGAGACGCA
>CAYWCB010000306.1:0-2007 GCA_964456615.1 uncultured Eubacteriales bacterium
CCATCGAGCGCCAGACCTCAGATCAGATCGTCGACCGCATCCTGGAGCTTGCCGAAGGCACGAAGTTCCAGGTGCTCGCGCCGGTCGTCAAGGGCCGGAAGGGCGAGTACGGCAAGCTTCTGGACGACTTGAAGCGCGAGGGCTTCACGCGCGTCCGGATCGACAAGGAGATTCGCACGCTCGACGAGGAGATCAAGCTCGACAAAAAGTACAAGCACGATATCGAGGTCGTGGTCGATCGGCTCGCGATGAGGGACGGCGTCCGCTCGCGGCTGGCGGACAGCGTGGAGACGGCGCTCAAGCTCGCGGGTGGTTCGATCGTGGTGGCGGTGACGAACGGCGACGAGTTCGCCTTCTCGCAGGCGCTCGCGTGCCCGGTGCACGGGGTGTCCATGGACGAGTTGGCGCCCCGCGATTTCTCCTTCAACAGCCCGTACGGGGCCTGTCCGGACTGTGCGGGACTGGGTTCCCGGTTGGAGGCCGACCCGGATCTGGTCGTGCCCGACGCGACGCTCTCGCTGGAGGAAGGCGCCATCGCGCCGTTCTCGTCGGGGCTCAACTACTACCCGCAGCTCGTAGCTGCCGCGGCGAAGCACCTCGGCGTGCCCACACAGACTCCGTGGCGAGAGCTGCCCGCCAGCGCGCGCGCAGCGCTCCTGGGCGGGCTGGGTGACGAGCGCATCCGCGTGGACTACCTCACCCGTGACGGGCGCGAGACGCACTGGTACTCGCGCTACGAGGGAGCGCTCCAGAGCATCATGAGGCGCTGGGAAGAGACCGAGTCCGAGGGTTCGAAGGAGAAGCTCGAGCAGTTCATGGCGGTGATTCCCTGCAAGTCGTGCAACGGGGCCCGGCTCAAGCCCGAGATACTGGCCGTGACCTTCGGCGGGAAGAACATCCATGAGGTGACGCAGCTTGCGGCGAAGGACTCGCTCGAGTTCTTCGAGACTGTCGAGCTGTCGGAGCGAGACGAGCACATCGCCAGACGGGTGGTGAAGGAGATCGTCGAGCGGTTGCGGTTCCTCGTGGACGTGGGGCTCGACTACCTCACGCTCGAACGCGCCACGGCCTCGCTCTCGGGAGGGGAGGCGCAGCGCATCCGGCTCGCGACTCAGATCGGGTCCGGACTCATGGGCGTGCTCTACATCCTCGACGAGCCGTCGATCGGGCTCCATCAGCGGGACAACGCTCGCCTCATCGCGACGCTCGAGCGGCTGCGCGACCTCGGCAACACGGTGATCGTCGTCGAGCACGACGAGGAGACGATCCGGTCGGCGGACTACGTCATCGACATGGGCCCGGGGGCGGGAGAGCACGGCGGCGAGATCGTGTGCGTCGGGCCGCCCTCGGCGATCCTTTCGTGCGACGAGTCCCTGACCGGCGCGTATCTGGAAGGGCGGCGGTCGATTCCCGTTCCGGAGTCCCGCCGGCAGCCGGAGCGTGGCGCCCTGACAATGCGCGGGGCGTCGGAACACAACCTGAAGGGCCTGGATGTCGTTCTGCCGCTCGGCTCGTTCATCGTCGTGACAGGGGTGTCCGGCTCGGGCAAGTCCTCCCTCGTGACCGACACCCTCGCGCCGGTGCTCACCAACAAGCTCCACCGCGGGCGCCGGCGTACCGGGGCGTACGAGTCGATCGAGGGGCTCGCGCACGTCGACAAGGTCATCGACATCGACCAGAGCCCGATCGGTCGCACGCCCCGCTCGAACCCGGCCACGTACACGGGCGTGTGGGACGACGTGCGTGCACTCTTCGCTTCGACCCCGGAGTCACGCGCTCGCGGCTACTCGCCGGGCCGGTTCTCCTTCAACGTCCACGGCGGGCGGTGTGAGGCGTGCAAGGGCGACGGTCAGATCAAGATCGAGATGCACTTCCTGCCGGACGTCTACGTCCAGTGCGAGGTCTGCAAGGGCGCGCGCTACAACCGAGAGACGCTACAGGTGACGTACCGGGGCAAGAACGTCTCCGACGTGCTCGACATGTCGGTGGAGGAGGCGCTTCACTTCT
>CAYWCB010000307.1:0-2005 GCA_964456615.1 uncultured Eubacteriales bacterium
ACGATGGCACCTACCGACACGAAGCCTCCTTCCTCGCGGCCGACACCCTCAGTCTACCCTGTGGGTGCGCGACTTCGGCAGGGCGGCTATCGGGGAAGCGAGGCATGCCTGCGAGCACCCGAGAGGTGCAGGGTGCTCACTCATACGCGATCGCGTCGCGCACGCTCACCTGCGAGGCGCGCCACGAAGGAAGGAGACTCGCCAGCACCGCTATGACCAGGACTGCGACCAGCCAGATGCCCACGCTTGCGAAAGAGAACACGTACGTGAGCGGCAGGTTCATCGCCTGGGACAGGGCCTCGGTGAGCAGGAACGAGATCGGCCACGAGGCGAACGCGCCGAGAACCCAGGCCATGAGCGCAATCACGACACCTTCGGTGATGAAGATGCCGAAGATGGACGCGTGGCTAGCGCCGATGGCGCGCATGACCCCTATCTCGCGGACGGACTCGAGCACGTTGATCGTCATCGTCCCCGTGAGGCCGATCACCCCCACAGCGGCAAGCAGCGCCGCCATGATCACGAGGAACGTGACGAGGATGTTGAGCTGCCCGGAAAGACGCTCCCTCATCCCGAGCTGGGTCTCGGATCCCGTGGGCGTCAGATCGGCGTCATCGAGCCGGCGCTCGAGCTCGGCGGCCACCGTGTCCTGTGTTCCGGCCGTGTGGGCCCGGGTCGTTACGAGCAGCCGCGTCACGCCGCCCCCAGACTGCGTCACGCTGTCCAGATGGGCCTTGTCCATGAACACGGTCGGGCCCATGAGCTGGCCGGTCACGATGCCCACGACGCGGTAGTCGCGCTCGTCTCCGAAGATCTTGAGCCGCACCGTGTTGCCCACCCGCATCCGTGCTTCGTCTTTGGAGATATCGGTGTTCACGACGATCGCGTCGGTGTCGCCTTCCTCAAGCCAGCGTCCCGCGACCAGCGTGGGTGTGATGAACCTCGTGACTGGCGGGAGCCCTATCGCGAAGATCGATTCGTTCTCGCTCCCGTCGTCGCGCTGGTAGGACACGCCGGACTCGATCCAGGTCTCGACATCGGTCACGCCAGGGACTCCGCGCGCGATACCCTCGATGTCCTCGGCAGGCTTTGGCCGAGCGAAGCTCACTTGAGCGTCGTAGTTCCACCACGCACCGACGTCGGTGATCGTTTGAAGGATGGACGCGCGCACGGAAAGCGTCCCCATGACCACAGCCGAGGCGAGTGTGAGCGTGAAGAGCGTGAGTGCGAGCCGCCCCTTCCTCAGGAAGGTATTGCGAAGCGAGAGCGCGACCGGGCGCGGCAGCCCGCGCAGAAGGCCGAGCACGCGGTCGATGATCCCGTGCCCGAACGCCACCGCCGAGATCCCCGACTCGTGCAGTGCTCTCACAACCGATACGCGGGAGCCCAGTCGCACGGGCACGAGCGCGGCAAGGAGCGGAACGAGCAATCCTACGGCGACCTCAAGGACGACGACGTACACCGGCGGGACGAAGGAGGTCACCCGGAAGTTCAGCATGGTCGCGGCGTAGGTGATGAACCACCGGCCCGCGATCCAGCCGAGGGGCAGCGCGAGGCCCACCGCGAGCAGCCCGTAGATGCCCACGAGGGTGAGGTACATGGCCATGATCTGGCGGGCCCGCCCACCCACGGACTTCATGATGCCGACCTGTTTGACCTGCTGCGCCATGATCGCCGAGATGGTGTTCACGACGAGGAAGGCCGACAGAGCGAGCGAGAGGACACCAAGCGCGAGGAGCAGGAGCGAGACTGCCTTGAAGATATCGCCGAGGAAGTGGCTGCCGGGCTTGGGCACCGCCATGTTGAACACCTGGACGCCCATCGGCACAAGCACGTCGTCGCGCAACTCCGCGGCGAGGCGGCTGACCTCGAATCGCGTCAGGTCCTCTTCGGCGAAGACGACGGAGAGGAAATTGAACTCGGAGGGCTCGTCGAGATCGGCGAGCGCATCCATCGAGATGTAGCCGATGACGGTCCCCGTGAATGTCGTGGGGAATGCGTTGAT
>CAYWCB010000308.1:0-982 GCA_964456615.1 uncultured Eubacteriales bacterium
GAGTAGAACTGCGCCCAGCGTCGTGCCTCCTCGGGGGCGTTGTGCTCGAAGGACTTGCTCACAATGCCGCTCATGCACGCCGAGGTGGCGATGAGACCGCCGCTGAACGCGCGCAGAAGCTCCTCGTCGACACGAGGCTTGTAGTAGTAGCCGCTCGTCCACGACTCCGAGACCATCGACATGAGGTTCCGGTAGCCGGTCTCGTTCTTGGCAAGGAGCAGCAGGTGGTACAGGGGCGGCTTGCCATCTCGCTTGAGTCGGGAATCGGGTGTGAAGTAGATCTCGCACCCGAGGATGGGCCGCATCGGCGGCCGAGGAGGCCGGGTGTCCTCCTTCTTCTCGGGCGTGAATCCTCCGGTGGCGGCGCGATAGAACTCGACGGCGCCGAACATCACACCGTGATCGGTGAGCGCGATCGAATCCATCCCGAGCGCATGCGCCCTGTCGAGCAGGCGGTCGATCTTGGCGTGCCCGTCGAGAAGGGAGTATTCGGAGTGGGTGTGCAGGTGGACGAATGACATCGCTTATCCGCTGCCCGCCTTCGTCGTGCCGCCACCCGCCGGCTCGACATCGCCAGGCGGGACCGGCCACAGACGGTCGATGAGGGTCCGGTAGCCGTCGGCCCCATAGTTCAGGCACTTGCTCACGCGCGAGATGGTCGTCGCGGAGGCGCCGGTGACCTCCTGGATGTGTGCGTAGTGCTCGCCGGACGCCAGCAATCGCGCGACGTGGAGGCGCTGCGCCATGTCGTGGATCTCCCGGATGGTGCACAGATCTAGCAGGAGCGCGTAGGCTTCGTCGGGCGATTCGAGAGACGAGATCGCCGCGAGCAGGTCATCCACTCCCGGTGTCTTGAGTCTGTCGTCGGGCATGACCACCCTGTTCTCCGCGCGTCGTCACGTGCCGGCGGCGGTGCGCCGCCCCGGTTCCTCAATCGCAAGATATCGTGGCAATCGTAGCATCGAGGCGCGACATGTCGTGC
>CAYWCB010000308.1:1073-1995 GCA_964456615.1 uncultured Eubacteriales bacterium
GTCGAAGGACTCGAACCGGACCGCTTCGCGCACCGGGGCGCGGCGGTCGATGGCCGCCGCTTCCCACCACGACCCCAGCGCGAGGACGCTGAGCACGAGCCCGTTTCCGATGAGCACGGCCTGGACGCCGTACCTCGCCGCGAACCACGGCGCGACAGCCAACGGCAGCAGCTCGCCCCCGGTGCGATGCAGCTGGGCCGTCCCCATGACCCGGCCGAGCACCTCCTCGGGCGCGTCGAGGTGTATGAGCGTGCGCAAGAGCGGCTCGACGACCCCGATCGTGATGCCCCACGCGAGTGCGCCCGCGGCGATGACGGCGAACCGCGTGGTTCCCACGTACGCGATCCCGCCCAGACCGATCGTGGCCGCACCGAGCGCGAGCCCGCGCGCGGACACCACCTTCGAGGGCAGTCTCGGCAAGAGCAGGGCGCCAACGGCGAGGCCCAGACCGAAGATCGAGTTCATCCAGCCGATCGTCTCGACTCCCGTGCGCACGACATCGCGAAAGAACAGCGGCTCCAGCGCGCCGAAGGCCCCGAACCCGAGCCAGATCGCACTTCCGACCAGGACGTAGTAGCGTACGCTCCTGCTTGTGTACGCGGCCCTGAGCCCCACCGTGATCTCGCCGAACGGACTTCGACGCCCCTTCCCGTGGCGGGCCGGCGTCCTCACCGGCACGACGAGTAGGGCCGCCGCGATCGTGAGCGCGGCGTCCGCGTAGAAGACCGCGTCAAGGGAGATCGTGGCGGCGATCAGCGCGCCCAGGGCCGGGCCCATGATGAACGACGCCGAACCGGCGAGTTCCAGCATCGAGTTCGCGCGCTCGAGTTCCTCGCGCTCGCTCACAAGGTAGGGAGCGAACGATGCTGTGGCCGTCATGATCGGCGCCCCGACCACGCCGAACAAGCCTACGAGAACGATG
>CAYWCB010000309.1:0-1984 GCA_964456615.1 uncultured Eubacteriales bacterium
CCCCCTCAGTGGTGTGACCATGGCGCCCCCGCGCCGAGGTCTTCGTACGTTCAGCTCACGCTGAGGGGTCCGTGAGCTGCTGGAACGCGTCGGCGGCTAGCGGATCAGCCGCACCTCGCAGGCAGTAGCGGTTGCCTGCCGCCGGTCGGCGGTGACAAGAGGGGCGTCGAGCAGCGCGGCGAGCGCGATGAAGGCCGCGTCATAGAGCGCGAGGCGGTCTGTGAAGGCGATGCGGGCAGCCTCGGCAAGGAGCGTGTCGTCGAGGGGCGCGATGAGGAGGCCCACGCTCGCGAGATCATCGATGACCTCTGTCATGCGTTGCAGCGACGCGTGTCTGCTCGCGTGTACGTTCAGGATCTCCAACGGCAGGTGTGCCGGCGCCAGCAGGGCGATCTCGTCGCGGCCGTGGGCGTCGAGTAGCTCCTCAGCTGTGTCCGAGCCGGGTTCGGTGGTGTCGAACCACTTGAACGCCACTGAGGTGTCGATGACGATCGGCGACCCGGTCCGGCCATGAAGGGGTCTACTCATCTTCGTCCGACTCCGCCTCGCTCCTCGGCAGCGCCCATTCGGGTACCGCATCGCGCATCTGGCGGATCAGCGTGACGCCGTCGGGACCGGGCGGGAGGCTCGCGCCTATCTCGCGCATGTGGATCTTCGCGCGCTCAATACGAGCGGCTCGTTCGGCGCGCTCGGTGTCGTAGTCGAGTTGCGCGAGGTAGCGCGCTGTCGCTTCCTGGATGAACGCGCTGCGTGTGGTGTTCGAAGCGGCCGCTCGGCGGTCGACTTCCTCGAGCATGCCGTCGGGGAAGGAGATGTTCGCTTTGCCCATGGAGGCCCCAGTCTCGCGGAAGTAGCACCAAAGGTAGCACCAAAGGTAGCACCAACGCGTGTGCGGGTCAAGCCAGTCCTCGTAGGCGGGAGGACCGCGCGGGCGATATCGCCGACGGCGCGACTCACGCGGACCGAGTGGTTGCCGACCTCGCGCAGCGGCTCGCAACCCTTGGCAAGCCGGTGGCGGATGAGGTCCAGCGCTAGAAGAGCTCGTACACGAACGTCGGCGCGGTCGTCGTCGCTGCGAGGACGACGAGCACGACCAACAGGGCGAGCCCGAGGCCGACGAGCAGGTCGCTCCGCAGCGAGTTCTCGGAGCTAGGGTCCTTGTAGAGCGCTTGCTTCACCTCTCTAGCCTCCCAGCATCAGCCGCGCGGTCCCGTACGTGAACGCGAGGATACGCGTGTAGACCGTCATCGCCTCGTGCAAGGGGAGCGCGAAGAGCACCCACCCCCACGCGACGAAGTTGAACGTCACGAACGCGCCGAAGCCGTAGAAGACCCAGCCAACCGGTCGGACGTGCGCGAAGCGCGCCCAGCCAGCCCACGCTCCCTTGAGCGCAACATCCAGTTCGCGCGAGAGCCGCACGATGACGAGCCCGACGCCGTGCCATACGCCCCACGCGACGAAGTGCCACGCGGCGCCGTGCCAAAGCCCGCTCACCGCCATCGCGACGAGCGTGTTGAGCGCGGTCCTGAGCCGCCCGACGCGCGAGCCGCCGAGCGGGATGAAGACGTATTCGGTGATGAACCGCGTGAGCGACATGTGCCAGTGGCGTCAGAACTCGGCGAGGTTCCGCCTCACGTAGGGCCAGTTGAAGTTCTCGAGGATGCGGTAGCCGAAGAGCCGCGCCGTGCCGATCGCGATGTCTGAGTACCCCGCGAAATCGAAGTAGATGTAGAGCGTGTAGGCGTAGATCGCGACGAAGAGCAGGACGGGGTCGGCGACTTTGGCCTGGTAGAGCGGCTTCGCGGCAGCGTAGATCGTGTCGGCGACGATGAGCTTCTTCGCAAGCCCGATGACGATACGGCCTGCGCCGTACGCGATGTCGTCGAGGCGCGGGTGGTCGGTGCGGCTGCGCGCGTTGTCGACGAACTCCGGGTAGCGCTTGATGGGTCCGGCGGTGATCGTCGGGAAGAACGAGACGTACGCG
>CAYWCB010000310.1:0-839 GCA_964456615.1 uncultured Eubacteriales bacterium
CCACGGAACTGCTGGCCCCCGCGCGCGATCTCGAGTGCGGACGGGCCGCCGTCGACTGCGGCGCCGACGCCGTGTACGTCGGCGCCGATCGGTTTGGCGCTCGCGAAACCGCCGGCAACACGCTCGAAGACATCGCGGAACTTGTGGCATACGCTCACCCGTATTGGGCACGCGTATACGTCGCCCTCAACACGCTTCTCTTCGACCGCGAGCTGCCCGCCGCCGAGCGTCTGGCGTGGCAGCTGTACCGTCTCGGGGTGGACGCCCTCATCATCCAGGACGTCGGCCTGCTCGAATGCGACCTCCCACCCCTCCCGCTGATCGCCAGCACCCAGATGCACAACAACACGCCCGAGAAGATTGTTTTTCTGGAACAGGTCGGTTTCCGCCGCGCGATCCTGGCAGAGAACTCGGCCTCGACGAGATACGCGCTCTTCGCCGCGCGGCGCCGACGATCGAGCTCGAATGCTTCGTCCACGGTGCGCTCTGCGTGTGCTACAGCGGCCAGTGCGGCCTGAGCTACGCCATGGGCGGTCGGAGCGGAAACCGCGGCGAGTGCGCCCAACCGTGCCGGAAGCCGTACCGGCTCGTCGACGCCCATGGCCGCGTCCGGCACGAGCGAAGCCATCTCCTCTCCCTGCGGGACCTGAGACTCTCCGAGCATCTCCCTGAACTGCTGGACGCGGGCGTCACGTCGTTCAAGATCGAGGGACGCATGAAGGACGCCCGGTATGTCGCCGTCGCTACCGAGGTCTATCGCGAGGCGCTCGACGCCGCGCTCGCCGACCCCGAGGGCTACCGGGTGCTCCCCGAGTGGACGGCGCGCCTCGAGCAGAGCT
>CAYWCB010000310.1:849-1983 GCA_964456615.1 uncultured Eubacteriales bacterium
AGGGACGCCTCAAGGACATGCCCTACGTCGCCAACATCGTGGCGCACTATCGCCGTGAGCTGGACACCGCCCTGATCGCGAGAGGCCTCCGCCGGAGCTCGTCTGGCGCCTCCAACCCCGGTTTCATCCCTGACCCCTCCAAGACGTTCAACCGGGGATACACCGCGTACTTCCTCCACGGCCGCAGCGACAGCGTCGCCGCCCCGTCCACCCCAAAGATGGTCGGCGAAGAGGTTGGCCGGGTGAACAAGGTCAGCAGGGCCGAGGTCACCGTCTCCGCTCGATTCGACTTGCACCCGGGCGACGGCCTGAGCTTCTTCGATGCGGGGGGCGACCTGCGGGGCACGCGAGTGAATGCGGTGAGCGGCAGAACGATCACGGTGCAGAACGCGGCGGGGATCCGCCCGGGAACGGCGCTCCATCGAAACCACGACCACGGGTTCTTCTCGGCGGTCAAGTCCGCCCGGATGGAGCGCCGCATGATCGTGACCCCGCGCTTGTGCGGCTCCCCCGACGGCGTCTCACTCGTGGCCAGAGACGAGGACGACGTCGAGGTCGAGCACCGCCTTCCGTGCAGACTCGAACCTGCCAGGGCGCCGGAAACCGCTCTGACCACCATCCGTCGCCAGCTCATGAAAACGGGCCACACTATCTATGTCTGCTCCGAGGCAGCCATCGAGGTCCTTCCGATTCCGTTCCTGGCCGTGTCCGTGCTGAATGCCCTTCGGCGATCTGTTCTCGAGATGCTTACGCTCGAGCGAGAGCGCCGCCGTCCGCACGCCCTCGGCGGCCCGATCGAGAACGACATCGCCTATCCCGAAAGGCGGCTCACGTACCTCGGTAACGTGCTCAACAAGAAAGCGGAAGCGTTCTACCGCCGCCATGGAGTCGCCGAGATCGAGCCCGCGGCCGAATCCGGACTGGACACGCGAGGCCGCAGAGTCATGACGACCCGCTACTGCCTCAAACGCCAAATCGGCCTCTGCCGCGAATCCGGCGTGGACGACGCTGCGGAGGAGCCCCTGCACCTCGTGGACGACGAGGGCAACCGCCTCCGTCTCGACTTCGACTGTGGGCGCTGCGAGATGGCGATCTTCCTGGATGCCGTTCGGATGGGTCGATGATGGTAGGGAT
>CAYWCB010000311.1:0-1980 GCA_964456615.1 uncultured Eubacteriales bacterium
CACTCGCTCGCTCTCGGCCGCCCGCTCGTGATGGGCATCCTCAATGTCACGCCCGACTCGTTCTCCGACGGCGGGTTGTACCGAGACGCCGATGCGGCCATCCGCCGCGGGCGGGCGCTCGTTAGCGATGGCGCAGCGATCGTGGACGTCGGGGGCGAGTCGACGCGGCCGGGTTCGGTGGGCGTGAGCGTCGCAGAAGAGCTCGAGCGCGTTCTGCCGGTGGTCGAGGCGCTGACGGCGAACGGAGGCGTGGTCTCCGTGGACACCCGTCACGCCGAGGTGGCACGGGCCTGTGTCGATGCGGGAGCGGCCGTCATCAACGACGTGTCCGGCTTCCGCGACCCGAAGATGCGCGCGGTGGCGGCGGGCTGCGACGCGGGGGTCGTCGTCATGCACATGCTCGGGGAACCGAAGACCATGCAGGACGCGCCGTACTACGAGGACGTGGTCGCGGAGGTAGGCGCATATCTCGGCGGGCAGGCCACTGCCCTCGAACGCGCGGGCGTCGCGCGCGAGCGGATCGCCATCGATCCGGGCATCGGCTTCGGCAAGACGCTCGATCACAACCTCGAGCTCCTGAAACGGCTTCCCGAGATCGCCGATCTCGGCTACACGGTGGTGATCGGCGCATCCCGGAAGCGCTTCATCGGCATGCTCACCGGCCAGGACGTCCCCGCCGAGCGACTGGAGGGCAGCCTCGCGGCGGCCGTGTGGGCGGCGACACACGGGGCGTCCATCGTCAGGGTCCACGATGTCGCAGAAACGATCCGCGCGCTCAAGGTCGCATCGGCCATCGGCGGTTTCGGCGAAATCGCAGGTAGGGAATAGTAGGAGCGAGGCGATGACATCGAGGGCCGGCGTCTCGCCCGGCGTAGGGTCTCGCACCCGGACGGGCGCGAGCGCGTCACCGAGAACGGGGGACGGCGATGACTGACGTCTATGTGGGCCTCGGCAGCAACACGGGTCATCGCATGCGCTATCTCTCACGGGCCGTCCACGAGATCGCGGACCTCGATGGCGCGAACGTCGAGAAGGTCTCTCATGCCTACGAGAGCGAACCGTGGGGAGCCGAAGGCCAGGAGCCCTACGCCAACGCTGTGGCGCTCGTGAGCACGACCTTCAGAGCCGACCAGCTCCTGAGCGCGCTCATCGAGATCGAGAACCGCCTGGGAAGGACGCGCGACGTACCGAACGGCCCGCGCACGATCGACCTCGACATCCTGCTCTTCGGTGACGAGGAGTGGAACGCGCCCGATCTGATCATCCCGCACCCCCGCATGGCCGAGCGTGACTTCGTCATCACGCCCCTGCTCGAGATCGCCCCGGATGCGAAGTGGCCGGACGGCTCCTCCGTGACCGGCGATCTGGTGAGCGTGGGCAAGGTCATCGGCGACCTCGGTCCGATACCGGATCCCGGGCTGGCGGAAGGGGCGCCGATCATGACCGAGGACTGGATCGTCGTCGCCGAGGGCGTCACGGTCCCGCCCGACATGGGACTCCGCTTCAAGGAGATGGTGCTCGAGCAGGCGCAGGTGCCCTACACCTGGGACCCGTACCCTCCCGAGCAGGAGTCCCATCCCTTCGGCATGTCGATCCCCGTTCGCTTGCGGGTGCCAGCGGAGTACGAGCAGAAGGCGCGGACGGTCATCGCCGAGGCGGAGCAAGCACCTCCGACGATGGACGAGCTTGTCGAGAGCGACGATCTGGAGCCGGAGCTGGACTGGTCCGAGGACTAGCTGCGGCGGCGCCGAGGGCGTCGCCGCACTCGCACGGCCGCCGCAGGAAACGTTGTCCAGAAAGCCCTGCTCAGGGGTATACTCACTCTTCCACCCAGAGAAGCCGCGGGGACCCGTGAGGGCCTCGACGGCGTGACGGGGAAGGAGCGGGCCCGTGAGTGCGACACCGGGGACTGCCGGAGAAGGTGCCCGAACTGACGACGCGAGGCCGGTGACGGTATCGACGATCGCGGATCTCAAGCAG
>CAYWCB010000312.1:0-1973 GCA_964456615.1 uncultured Eubacteriales bacterium
GTCAGGAAGAACAGAAGCACTCCGCCGAGCATCGCGAACGGCATCGCCCACGGGTACAGGTAGTAGCCGTAGCTCATGTCGCGTGCGACGGGGCTGTCGAAGACGACCTGGACGATCGGCGCCACGAACAGTCCGAGGGCGAGCGACAGACCAGTCACCGTGAGGGTGAAGTAGGTGATGCCGAGCGGGAGCTGCAAGAGCATGTAAAGCATCGTCGTCCACGTCCTGTAGTCTGCGAACCACGACTTGATGCGGTCCCAGATCGATCCGGTCTGCGCGACGCCGCGCGGCCTCCTGGGCATGCGCACGCCGAGCAGTCCTTCTACGATGCGGCCCTCGGCGAGCGAGATCGCCCGCACCGTCGCGATGAAGAGCAGCGCGAACGGTATCCCGATGATGAGGACGGCGAGCCCGAAGGTGAGCGAGAGCCCGGTCACGACGACCGTGAAGTACAAGATGCCGGTCACGAGCGAGAGCAGCATGTAGAAGAGCGCGCCCCACGCCGACGGGTCCGCGATGACGCCGAAGAAGCGTCCGAACCACGTCTGGTACTCCCTGCGCTTGGGCGGCCGCAACACGACAGCGGCGGTCGCCTCGGCGTCTCGGTAGGCAAGAGCGATCTCGGCCGGCGTGCCGTACGCCTCGATGGCCGCGACGATCCCCTCAGGCGTGTTGCCGTGTTCGGCGATCGCGCTCCGCAGGAAGTCCTCTGCGTCGTAGAGCGCGTCCTGGATGAGCGCGGGATCCGATCCCGCCAGTGCAGTTCTGAGTTCCGCGAGGTATTCCTCGACTGTATTAGCCAACGTTCCCCTCCAATGTCGCATCGACGAAGTCGCGGGTCCGCAACCACGCCGTCCTCCAGTCTCCGAGCACCGCGCGACCGCGGTCCGTGATCGCGTAGTACTTGCGGGGCGGGCCCGACACGCTCGGCTCGACCCGGCTCACGAGCAGCCCGTTGTCCTCCATGGAGCGGAGAACCGGGTATAGCGTTCCTTGCTTCACGGGAGCGCCTTCCTGCCATGCGCCCTCGATCCACTTTGCGATCTGATAGCCGTAGAGCGGCTCGGTGGTGCGATCCAGGATCGCGAGGAGCACGAGCGCGACGGTGCCGGCGTTGAGCTCCTTTCGGAACTTGCGAAGCATGGCGTCGTCAGCTGCGTCCACAATCCACCTCCTGCGTCGTCCGTTGTGTCATCCCGTCATCCCTCGTTCCTTGTCGTATTCACCCGGGCCCGGGTGGGTGATGGCCTGCGCGGTAGTATGCACTTCACACTAGTCGGGAGTCATACTACTACGAAGTTCGTATTAGTCAACCCCCCTCGTCGCCGACCGTATGATCCGCATGATTCAGGCACGTAGACGGCCTGGAAGGGCGCGGAATCCGACGCGGCCGCCCGTTCGGGTACATATGAGTCACGCAGTCGCCGAGACCCCGGGAGGTGCCTTCGGATGCAGGAGACAGGTCCGGTGCGCGAGGAAGACGTCGGCGTGGTCACTCACTACTGGTCGCACCTGGGCGTGGCGGGAGTCCATCTCACCGCTCCACTCGACGCCGGAGATCGCATTCACATACTTGGCCACACGAGCGATTTCGAGCAGACCGTGGGTTCGATGGAGATGGAGCACCAGCACATCGAGCACGCCGAGTCCGGCGCAGACGTGGGCATCCGAGTCGTTGCCCACGCCCGCGAGCACGATCACGTCTACAAGATCACCTGCGCTGACAGCGGCGGCCCGGGGATGGAGCTCTGACTGGCTGCGAGGATGGGATCAGAGCGCGCCGGCCTATGGTGCTGCGACTGGCCGTGTTGAGATGTGGTTCGGTCGGGCTTTCTTGACCGAGGAGGCCTACCGAACCACGGATGGCGACAGCCGCCTCTCGCGGAAGGGTATCCTCGCCGGCGGTCCGCGGAGACTGTCCCTCGATGACGGCGACGAAGTCCGGCAGCACTCGAAGGCGCACGGCCTGACCG
>CAYWCB010000313.1:0-1953 GCA_964456615.1 uncultured Eubacteriales bacterium
CGACTTCACCGTCGAGCCCGCTGCCTTCGCGGCGACGGCTTGACATAGGAGCAACACATGGCCGCCCTGTCGGATGTGTCTTTGGCGCTGGCGGCACCGAGAACACCAAGCGGCAAGCACCGGCTGCCGGACGAATGGCCACGACAAGTGCAACGCCACCGCGAACAACAGACTCAAGGCCGGGGGTAGAAATGAATCACACTGCGCGGTCGAGGTGGCGAGTGCTTCCGCTTGCGCCCGGTCGGCGCTTGCCCTCTGTAGTGCTGTTGACACTCGGACTGGTTGTTCTTCTCATGCTGTGGCGCCTGAGGTACGGGGTTGCACTGACTGACGAGTCCGCGTGGATAGCCATGCCCTACCGCTTTGTGCTGGGGGACGTGCCGTTCGTCGACGAGCTGTGGATTCAGCAGACTGCCGGTCTCCTGGTTGTCCCTTTGGTGTGGCTCTGGGTACACGTGATCGGGTCGAGCGAGGGGATCGTGTTGTTCACGAGGGCTATGTGGTTCGCCCTCGCCGCACTGACGTCCTTTGCCGCCTACTCTCTGTTCCGTCGGCTCCTCCCACCTTCTCTAGCTGCGACGCTCTCAGTCGTGTACCTAGCCTTCGTGCCGTTCACGATACCCAATCTCGGCTACAACACGCTCGGATCGGCACTGCTCACGATCGGCCTCGCACTGCTGGCCATACAGATCTTGGACAGTCGGGATTCTCCCGGACTCGCTGCTGTGTCCGGGGTGTGCCACGGCATGGCTGTGGTAGCGTATCCAACGCTGGCCGTAGCCGTCTGCGTTGCCGCGGTGGCTATCAGTCGCCTGGGTGAGTACAGGAGACGCCGACTACTCGGCTACTTGTCCGGCTTGGCAAGCATCGGCGTGCTCTTCGCGCTCCTGGTCCTGGCAGTCGGACCCAGTCATCTTCTCGTCGCCCTCGCCTTCACGAACAACACGCCGCCTTCGCCCCTTCCCTACCTGGGCGGACTACACAAGCTCGCCATGGTGCTGGAACAGGTGAAAGACCTCGGGCTGCCAAGCCTGGTGATGCAGGCGGGGCTTCTCGCCCTTGCTCTTGGGCTATGGGACCGGAAACCCATGGCCAGGATGCTGGTCCTTGCCCTCCCGTTCGCGGGTCTGCTTCCCCTGTTGAGATCTCCCACAGTCGCAGTACAGCTCTGGGCACCGCTGTTTGGGGTGCCGGCGTTGCTGCTCTTGCTGAGGGAGCAGCAAGGGAGGATTCGGCTGGTTTCGTCGCTCATTGCCCCTGTCGCGATTGCCGCGGGAGCGGCCATGGCGTACGCGAGCATGCAAGGCTTCTTCAATGCGGGAACCGGTATGGCTCCAATCCTGTTGGTCGCCCTTCCGCTCGTATTCAGCCCCGCTCTTGAAGGCGCGTCGCGTGGAGCGCGTCACGGGTGGACTACGACTGGGTCGATCGCCCTCGTCTTGCTGTTGGTGGCGGTGAACTGGCTCGGCGCCTACGAATCCGGCGGGGTGCCGCCCTTCCGCATGCAAGACATGGTCAGAAGCGGCCCCTGGAAGTACATGTTCGGAACCAGAAGCAACGTCGAAGTGGCCGAGGCTATCCAAGATGATGTGAATCGGTACGTCCGGGCTGATTCGCGAGTGCTGTTCTACTGTCCAATCTACGGGGGATACCTAGCGACCAGCGCCAGGCCGGCAGCGCCTTCGGTCTTCCTGGAATACAGCTTCAACGCACAGAACGCTCCCCTGTTGCGCAAGCATTCGCGGGCGCCGCTGCCGGACTTCGTCTTCATGCCGAATCCGCAGGACAAGCCTGACGCATGGGGAAACACGCTGGTCAAGCCCTTCTGGTATCAGACGGAGGAAACGCAGTACCGCAGAATCGTCCACCGAGCCCAGTACGACGTCTTCCAGAGAGCGGAGTAGCTCATGATCGCGACCTCCGGGCTGAGAGCTGCCGAGCGTGCGTGTCAGA
>CAYWCB010000314.1:0-1944 GCA_964456615.1 uncultured Eubacteriales bacterium
GGTCGCGAGCAGTCTGCTTTCCGAGGGATTGGACATGAAACCCATCTCGACCAGGACCGTGGGCACCTTGGACCAGTTGAAGCCGGAGAGGTCGCTTCGCTTCACAACGCCGCGATCTGCCGCAGCTGTGGCGGCGACGACAGCGCTGTGAATCGCGCTGCCCGCCTTCGCGCTCTCGGCCACGATCGGCCCGGTCCACTGATTCGCAGCCGGAATCAGCGTGGAGATCCCGTGCATCGAGGAGTTGCCGGCGCCGTCGCAATGCAGCCGGATGAAGAGCGTCGCGTTGGCGTCGTTCGCGATAGCGGCGCGCGCAGAGTTGGAGATGTTGACGTCCTCGCTCGTGCGCACCATGATCACCTTCACTCCGCGGGACTCGAGCACCTGCTGAAGCTTCAGCGCGACCTTCAAGTTGACCACGCTCTCGGGCATGCGCGGGGATGAGACGCCGGTCGCGCCACCCGCTACCTTCGGCTTCTTCTCGCTCGAGCCGGGGCCGATGGGTTCTAGACTCATGTCGCCTTGACCCTGGTGGCCGGCATCGATGACGACGACCCCTGACGCCGACGTCGTAGTAGCCAGGGGAGGCGGCGACTTGCTGACTGCCGAAGGCTTCGAAGCCGCGGGCTTGGAGGACGATCCCGTTGCGGCGGCGGTCGTGTTGACGGACGTGGACCCAGCCACGAGCGCATCGCCGGTCGCATCGGAAGGAGCCGCCTCGGCATTGGACGAGCGGGTGACGCTCGTATCGGTGTAGGCTGGCTTGGTCGCGGGCGTCTTCGCCAGCTTCCCCACGAGAAGCGAGGCGCCGAGGACCAGTATTGCGATGGCTGCCACGATGCCGACGAAAGTCAGCACGATCCGTCCCGGACTTGGCCTGTCGATGTGGCCGTACACTCACGCTCCCAATGGCCGCCTGCGCACAAACACAACCACGAACGGGGGTAGTGAGCAACATGCGGACCGCAGTCCCGGTACCGCGTCGGACGGCTGACGCGGTTTCCGCTATCCTCAGAACAGGTGGGACCACATCGAGAGGGAGGACGCATGTACTGCCCTGACTGTGGAACCGCGAATCCTGACGGAGCCGGCTACTGCCGGTCGTGCGGGTCGGTCCTGTCGCAACCCGCGGCCGCGAACCAGACCGCTGCCGCCCCGGCACCACCACCCACCGGACCGCCTGCCACACCGCCCGCTGACCCGCCAGCGACAGCACCGGCGCCGACGTTCGCACCACCTGCCATGCCTACCCTCCGGCCAGCGCCCGAGAGGCCGTTGTCGCGATATCTCTTCATGGAACCGCTACTCGAGCACTTGTCGCGCGGTGACCTCTTCAAGTCGGTCGTCTCTTGGGCGCTCATCGTCGGCGGTGTCCTTGTCGGCATCGGCGGAGTCATCGTGTTCTTCTTGGCGCTGCGTATCACACTCGAAGGCACCGCCGGCGCCGTGCTCGCGGGGCTCGTCCTTGCCATCATGGCCGCCGTGCTGACCTACATGCTCGTGCACACGTACTTCATCCGTGCTCGCACGATCCAGGAGCTCCCCGAGACGCACTATGCTGTGGTGCCGATCGTGGCCGTCATCCTTCGGATGAGCGGCGAGGTGCTCGCCATCTACACGGTGTTCGGGGGACTCAGCATCTTCGTCTTGGCCCTGTTCCTCGGATCCGCATCGCCCAACCTGCTTGGGCTGCCCATGTACGCAGCCCCCGGGTATGGCAGTCCATTCACCGGGCTCGGCGGGAGCGGCTTCCTCGAAGGCCTCGTCGCTCTCATCGGCGCTGCCGTCTCAGCGTTCGCCATACTGCTCTTCTTCTACATGCTCGCCGAGCTCGCGGTCGTGCTTGTGGACATCGCTCAGAACACGCGAAGAGCCGCCGAGGAAGACAACTAGCCTCAATCTTTAACGAGCATCTGGAATCCACCTGGGATTCACGCCTGGAAT
>CAYWCB010000315.1:0-1943 GCA_964456615.1 uncultured Eubacteriales bacterium
CGACGACCTTGATGCCGGTCTCGAAGATCTCGGTCTTGGGCTCGAGGTCCTCGTACTCCGGCGCATCGCGGTGGATGGGGTAGTAGTCCTCGACCGTCTCGGGCATCGGCTGGCCGTCGACCGGCTCGCCCATGACGTTCCAGATGCGGCCAAGGGTGGACGGCCCGACGGGCATCTTCATCGCCGAGCCAGTATCGACGGCGTCCATGCCGCGCTGCAGGCCGTCGGTTGAAGACATCGCGACCGCGCGCACGAGGTTGCCCGGCAGGTGCTGCTCGACCTCGGCGATGGTCTTCACGCGGCCGATGGGCGACTCGACATCGATGGAGAGCGCGTTGTAGATGGGCGGGATCTCGTCGGCGGCGAACTCGATGTCGAGGACCGGGCCGACGATCCGGACGATGCGTCCGACGTTCATGTTGTGTCCTTCTCCGTAGTGGCCGTCATCTTGCCCCGACCGGGTTCACGGGGCGACCCGGACGCGGTGTCTCCTAGTCCTCCAGCGCCGCGGCGCCGCCCACGATCTCCGCGATCTCGGTGGTGATCGCCGCCTGCCGGGCGCGGTTGTACGAGCGGGTGAGCGTGGTGATCATCTCGGTCGCGTTGTCCGTGGCCGACTTCATGGCCGTCCGCCGAGCGCCCTGCTCGGACGCCGCCGATTCCATGAGCGCGCGGTAGATCAGCGTCTCGACGTAGGTGGGCAGCAACGCCTCGAGCACCGACTCGGGATCGGGTTCGAACGTGTACTCCGCAGCGATGTCGGCGACACCCTGTGCCGCCTCGTCGATCGCGCGCCGCTCGATCGGGAGGAGACGATGGAGCTCCGGCTTCTGCTCGGCGACGTTCTTGAACCGGTTGAATGCGATGTAGGCGGCGTCGAGCTCCTCGGCGCTGTACGCCCCGATGAGGTGCGACGCGATCGCGCGCGCGTCGGAGAACGTCGGCTTGTCCGAGATGTCGCGGTACGAGGCGACCGGCTCGATGCCCCGGTACCGGAAGTACCCGATCGCCTTCTTGCCGATCGCGATGAGGTCGACATGCCGCGCGCCTGCAGCCCGCTCGTCGCGCATGAACCGCTCGGTGAGCCGGATGATGTTCGAGTTGAAGGCGCCCGCAAGCCCCCTGTCGGAAGTGACGCAGATGACGAGCGTGCGCTCGCGCTTGTCGTGCTCGAGCAACAGCGGGTGCTCGGAGCCCTTCGAAAAGCGCGCGACGTTGCCGAGGACCTCCATCATCGAGAGCGCGTAGGGGCGTGCGGCCTCGATGCGCTCTTGCGCCTTCTTGATCTTGGCGGTCGCGACCATCTCCATCGTGCGCGTGATCTGGCGTGTGGACTGAACGCTGACGATGCGCTTCTTGATGTCGCGGAGGTTGGGCACGTGCTCTAGGCCTCGATCTCCACCGCGAACTGCGCCTTGAACTCCTCGACGGCCTTGCCGAGCTTCTCGGCTGTCTCGTCCGACAGCACCTGCTGCTCCACGATGACGCGCCCGATCTCGGGGTATGCGTTCTCGACGAAGTCGAGGAACTCCTCGCGGAAGCGCTGCACCTGCTCAACGGGCAGGTCGTCGAGGTAGCCCTTCGTGCCTGCGAAGATCGCCATGACCTGGCGCTCGACCGGCATCGGGACGTAGCGGCCCTGCTTGAGCAGCTCCACGAGCCGGGCGCCGCGATTGAGCGTTTGCTGCGTCGCCTTGTCGAGATCAGAGCCGAACTGCGCGAACGCCGCGAGCTCCCGGTACTGCGCGAGATCGAGTCGCAGCGACCCGGCGACCTGCTTCATCGCCTTGATCTGCGCGTTCCCGCCGACTCGCGAGACCGAGATACCGACGTTGATGGCCGGGCGAACGCCCTGGTAGAAGAGGTCGGTCTGCAGGAAGATCTGCCCGTCGGTGATCGAGATGACGTTCGTCGGGATGTACGCGGACACGTCACCGGCCTGC
>CAYWCB010000316.1:0-1935 GCA_964456615.1 uncultured Eubacteriales bacterium
GTCAGCCGTTCTCGATTGGCGGCCTTCGTCGAGCGAGCGACGATTCCCGCGACATGATCCCCGAGTTCATTCGATGCCTCCGCGAAGTCCAACCAGCAGTCTTCGTCATGGAAAACGTCCCCGGGCTTCTCATGAAGCGTGCTCGCCCGTACTTCGACTCAGTGCTCGTTCGTCTGTCGGATTCCGGGTACACGCTGAACTGGTCGATTGTCAACGCCGCGGACTACGGGGTGCCGCAGAAACGGCGCCGCCTCGTGATTCTCGGCTCAAAGGGCGAACGCTTGTTGTTCCCCGCACCGACACACGGACGCAGTATGCGTTGTGGCCACGTGGATGCTTTGCGTGCGCTCGGACCGGACCCGATTGGCGACGCGCCCGCCTGTCCCGTGAAGTACGCTCGAAACCCCGATCTGCGCCCAAGCCCGTACGCGGGGCACATCTACAACGGCGGAGGACGTCCGCTCGACCCCGCTGGACCCTGCCACACGATTCTGGCGTCGTCCGGCGGCTACAAGACCCATTGGGTGGACACTCTAGACGTAGCCCCCGAGTACCACGCCCACCTCATGTCCGGGGGAGCCCCCCGCGACGGGGTTGTCCCGGGAGCGAGACGTCTGAGCGTCGAAGAGTGTGCAATCATCCAGACATTCCCTCGTGACCTTGCCTTCAGCGGAACCCGCTCATCCCAGTACACGCAGGTAGGCGATGCGGTGCCGCCAGATCTCGGCAACGTTCTTGGATCATCCGTGATCGCGCAGCTAGGCGGTGCCAGTGTCGGCCAAACGCTCATCCCTGACGTGCCAGCGATTCAGTACGAGTTGGCAGTATGAGAAACACCTCTGTTGAGCAAGCAGTCGACCTACTGCTCGAGCTGGTGGACCGCCTTGCGGCTGGTGAATCGCTGGGAGATCCCGCGCCATCGGCCGTGCGTTCCGTCTTCGACGATCATGTCGAATCGCAAGGCGGCAGTGCTCGCCTCGCCTGCGCGTTCCTGGTCGCGTATGCGGTAGTTGAGCCTGGGTGGGACTTCACCTCCGTGCCCACCGGAGTCCGCGGGAAGTATGGCGACAAGCGCCTCGCAGACGAACTCACAAAGCGGCACGTGACGTTTCACAAGAGCATCACCGCATTCGGCGAGAATCTCGGGTGGAAGGGGGCCGTCAGGCAGTTCGATCTTTCGCGGGACGCTCGATTCGCGCCATTCCTCCAGGATCTTCGCATCCTCAAGAAGGCACAGAGGACAGCGCTTCTGAATCACGTCGCGTGGCGTCTTCACTCGTCACGCGAGACGCCTCAGGCCCTGCCTCCGCTGCCTTCGTCCTACCTGTCGTACGCGCGCAGCCTGCTGCTTTGCGAGCGGCTCATGGACATCCAGTCAGAGGGCCATGTGCAGCAGCTCCTCGTCGCTGCCTTCCTTGAAGTACATCGCATGCGTTTTGGCCACCGAATCGTGACTCATCATCCGCACGCCTCAGACAAGTTCGACGGAACCAGCGGCGACATCGAGGAGTTTCGCGACTACGACCTGATTGCAGCGTACGAGGTCACGGTACGCGATGACTGGAAGACCCGGCTATCAGACTTCCAGTCGAAGGCATCCGAGGCCAAGCTCTTGCGGTACGTTATCCTCGCCGTCGGCGTGCGCTCAGACCCGGAGCTGCATCCGGCGGCGCGCCTGCTGGAGTTCGTCGACGAACTGTCGTTCGACCTCGCGGTCGTCGATCTCTCGGACTTCTTCAGCGTCTTCTGTTCGGAGCTCGGTAGGGATGAACTTGGAGTGGCGTTCAATCGTGCCTACGCGCTGCTCGCGGATCCCAGGCTGTCGGGTCGAGCGGACTTCATGGGGAGGTTCCGCGACGTTGCGAATGAGTGGCTGGAGAGCTGAGGGGGAAATGACTCAGTTGGGTCAGGCGACCTCCTGAAGAACGACGGTAT
>CAYWCB010000317.1:0-1927 GCA_964456615.1 uncultured Eubacteriales bacterium
CGAGCGCGTCCGCGAAGACGAAGGCCGACAAGACCGACGCCGGGAAGAAGGCCCCGGGAGACAAACAGGCACCGCAGCAGAAGGGGTCCGGGCAGTCGGGGGAGGAAGGGACCTGAGATGGCGCTCTACGAGATCTTCGTGACCTACAAGAAGGGCATCTTCGACCCGCCCGGCGCGACCGCGAAGCGCGCGCTCACGAACCTCGGGTATGAGGGCGTGAACGACGTGAAGATCGGCAAGTACATACAGCTCGAGACCGACGCGTCGCTGGAGATGGTCCGCGAGATGTGCGATCGGCTGCTCGCCAACCCGGTCATCGAGGACTACCGCATCGAGACTGTTTCGACGACGACCGAGGGGTGAGCGCGATGCGTTTCGGCGTCGTGATCTTCCCCGGCTCCAACTGCGAGCAAGACGTCGTCCACGCCGCGCACCACCTTGGCTTCGAGGCCGACTACGTATGGCACGGCGACACCGACTTGTCCGGGTTCGACGCGGTCGTCCTTCCGGGCGGCTTCTCCTATGGCGACTACCTGCGTTGCGGGGCGGTCGCGCGGTTCTCGCCGGTCATGGCGGAGGTCATGCGCTTCGCCGAGAGGGGCGGCCCCGTCCTCGGGATCTGCAACGGGTTCCAGATCCTGTGCGAGGCGCACATGCTGCCGGGCGCGCTGCTGCGGAACGACACACTGAAGTTCATCTGCAAGCCTGTGCATCTGCGAGTCGAGAGCCGCCTGAGCGACTGGGTCGACCTCGAACCGGGGAGCGTGCTGACCATCCCGATCAACCACAACGAAGGCAACTTCATCTGCGATCCGGAAACGCTGGAGCGGCTGAATACGAACGGGCAGATCGTCCTTCGCTACTGCGAGGCGGACGGCAGCCGTGCACCGGGCGGCTCCGCGCCTAACGGCTCGCTCGACGACATCGCGGGCATCTGCAACGAGCGCGGCAACGTCTTCGGGCTCATGCCGCATCCCGAGCGCGTCGTGGATCCGCTCTGTGGCGGCACCGACGGCCGGCATGTCTTCACCTCGATCGCCCGCAGGCTCGCCGAGGTCGCCGGGTAGTGCACGAGAGCATCGTTCTCCGCGGCTGGTTCGTGTGGTTCGCCTTCGGACTGGCCTTCGTCCTGCTCGGGGGGCGCCGTCGGCACCATCGTGAGCACGCTCAGGCGGCATAGCGCCGATCTGGGTCCGTTGGGTCGTTGGCCATGGGTGGCTCTTCAGGGGCTCTTCGTAGCCATGAGCGTCCTTGCGGTGGTGGTGGCCCTCCTCGGGTTCGGGTCGGAGCTCCCGGCGTGGTTCGGCGGCGCACTGGGCGTTGTCGTGGTCCTTGCGGCGATCCAGCAGATAGCCTATCTGCTGCGGGTGGTCTACCCGTCTCCGGCTCGTAGCGCTGCCAGTTCGCATACCGAGTCGCAGGGATTGCACGACGTGGAGTGATCGTGCGGCCGCGGCCGGCCGAGGCCACTTCGGGTCGGCCTCACGCGCTCCCGTTTCGCCTACAATGGGCGCGTTCACGAGCGCGGTCCCGGGCTCCGGTCGGCCCGACGCGCGCCATGTCACGAGCCGAGAGAGACGGTACCCAAGTGAAGCTGCTCGATCCCGCTCTCGCCCCGCGACTAGCCGAGGAACTGGGCCTGAAGCTCGACGAGTACGACAGGATCGTCGCGATCCTCGGCAGGGTACCCACCATCACCGAGCTCTACATGTACTCGCTCATGTGGAGCGAGCACTGCTCCTACAAGCACTCGAAGACCACACTGCGGCTCTTCCCCAACGAGGGCCCGCGCGTGCTGCAGGGGCCCGGCGAGAACGCGGGCGTCATCAGCGTGGGCGACGGGTGGGCGGTCGCGTTCAAGATGGAGTCCCACAACCACCCGAGCGCTATCGAGCCGTACCAGGGTGCGGCGACAGGGGTAGGCGGC
>CAYWCB010000318.1:0-1912 GCA_964456615.1 uncultured Eubacteriales bacterium
ACCAATGACCTCACGGTTATCAGCCGTGCGCTCTAACCGACTGAGCTACGGGCCCGCCCGATGAGCAGCCGGAACAACGTAGCGAACGCAAGCGGTGAGGTCAAGGACGGGTCGCGGCCTCGGGTGACGTTCTCGGTAGCGTCTTCACCACGGGTCCGCGGAAGTGCTCGCCCAGGCTGATGCGGCTCTCGCGGCGCCCGAGATCAGCCCACCACGCGGACATCGAGATGCCGGGTCCGCGGCCCGTCGAACTCACAGAAAAAGACCCCTTGCCACGTGCCGAGACAGAGCCGACCGTCGCTGACGGGGATGGTGACGCTCGACCCCACGAGCGTGGCCTTCACGTGCCCGTCCGCATTGCCCTCTACATGCCTCCAGTCGCCGCCTCGCGGGCAGACGCGGTCGAGCCACTCGCGGATATCGCGAGCGACGTCGGGGTCCGCGTGCTCGTTGATGGTGACGCCCGCTGTCGTGTGCGGGCAGTAGACGACCGCGAGGCCTTCCGACACCCCGCTCGCCATGACGGACTCCGCCACCTGGCCGGTGACGTCGACGAACTCGCTGTGGGCGTGCGTACGGATGTCGAATCTCATAGGCTCTCCTCGGTCTCCCTGCGACGCTCCGCGCCCCCGCATCGCGGCTCGCTGGAGCAACCCCTCTGCGGCCCGCGGACACCGGTCGGCGCCGTTGGCCTAGAATATGCGGGCACGGGTACGAAGCTATCGTACCCTCGTCGCGCGACCATCGGGGGGACGGCGCGCGTTCCGGGATGCAGAGGTGGAGGTGATCGGGGTGATCGAAGTGCGTCTGGCGAGCCTCGGGGTCGATTCCCGGTCGAACTCCCCCGTCGTCATCCTCAGGCCCCTTGCCGAGGAGCCCGGCCACAACCGCGTCCTACCCATCTGGATCGGCACGCCCGAGGCGACGTCGATCCTGCTCGCGCTACAAGGCGCCGAGCCGCCCCGGCCGATGACGCACGACCTCATGCAGAACGTCGTCGAGACGCTCGGCTACATGGTGCAGCGCGTCGAGATCACGCGCCTGGAAGAGGGCACCTTCTACGCGGCGCTCGTGCTCAGGGGCGAGGAGCAGACGTTCGCGATAGACGCCCGGCCTTCGGACTCGATCGCGCTCGCGATCCGCACCGGCGCGCCGCTCTTCGTCGATGAGGCCGTCTTGGAAGAGGCCGCGGTCGAGACCGAGCCCGACGTGGACGAGGAGGCCGAGGTCGAAGCGTTCCGCGACTTCCTCGAGAGCATCGAGCCGAGCGACTTCAGCGGGTAGCGTATCCCAGAGGCTGGATACTCGGGCCCTCGTCCGGCGAGACGCCGCGAAGGTCTTTCGACGTTCGCGTCGAAGAAGTGAGGAAGTCGAGAGGGCCTGGGGTCAGCTTCCGCCGTGCGGAGGCGTGTGTGCGACCAGACCGGGGGTCGGCGGGGGACATGACATCGAGATTCATTCTGGCGTCATTCGTCACCGGCCTTCTCGCACTCCTTTCCGCACAGAGCAGTCTCGCTTCGCCCACGCAACCATGGTCTCACCTCGTCCATTCCACGCATGTCGGCTCGGGCATAGCGGCTGACGTCACAACTGGGACACTCCAAACGGCCTTCAGGTCTGCGCCCTTCAACGTGCGCATTCTCGATGCGGCTGAGCTACCCTTCTACAGCAACGAGGCCATCCCGAAGCTCGACGCCGACTACCACGACGCCGATGGAGTTCGGCTCTACTATCGATACGGCCAGCTCTACAACCACGTCTCCCGACAGTCCGTGTACGGCCTGGAGAACCTGAACGCCTATCGAATCACGAAGGACGAGTCCTACCTGCGAAGGGCGGAGGCGCAGGCGCAGCGACTCACTAGAAGCCATCTCATAAACGTCTACAATCAAAGCGCTCACAGGATCCGTCC
>CAYWCB010000319.1:0-1904 GCA_964456615.1 uncultured Eubacteriales bacterium
GTCAACACCGTGGGATGGAACCCCTCATCGGCCAGCGACAAGCCCGCCGCCACCTTCCAGGCGATGTTCGAACGCAGCTGCCCGATCGCGTCACGGTCCGAGAACCCCTCCAGCGCCTGGAGCACCATCACCGTGTCCGCGACGGGCACGTCCTCGAGGTAGTCCTCCCGGGCGACCATGTGCCCCAGATCGTTGGGCGGCCTCGAGTCGGTCCCTGTCTCCCACGCGGGCAGGGTCGTCTGTGGAGAGATGCGGTGCTCGCTCAGGTAGCGCATCCATCCCACCCACTGGTCCGCGTGCCACCGCGTCCGTTCGGCGATCCGGTCGGCGTCCGGCCGCACCGGCGAGAGCGGTGGTAGCCATCGTCTGGTCGCCGTGCTGCCCGCCTGCACCAGCCGCGCCGACAGGCCGAAGCTCGTGGCCAGCGTCTGCTCGGCGATGGAGAACGAGTACACCCTCAGTTCCACCGGGACCTTCACGACCGGCAGAGCGGCGCCACTCGCATCGCGGGCCGTGACTGTGACATGCGAGCGATACGTCCCGGGCAGCGTGTCGTCCGGTACGTTGAAGAGCACGTAGAACGGCTGGGTTGTCGTCGGCGGGATGCTTCGCCACTGGGGATCGGGCGAGAGGCCGCTCGGGCGCCAGCCGAGCCGCTGGCCGTTGACTAGCGTCATGGGGATCAGGGGGTCGGGCTCCCAGCCTCTTCGCCTCATCCCGGTCGACGGCTTCGAGATGTATACGTACTCCACCTTGAAGAACTCGGCGACGCTCGCGGGGACCGTGCGCGTCACCCCCCAGAGGTCCTTCCCAACGAACGGTGCGGCCTCCATCCATACGCCCGTCAACGTTTCTTCGCGCGTGCGGAGCACGAGTTGACGGCCCTCGTATTCGGAGCGCGCCGCCGAGAGCGCCATGGCGCCGATGGTGGGGGTCTCCGGTTGCGACGGCGTGACCGTCACATCGACCGATCGCGTTGCCACGATCGTTCCCGATGCGTCGCGCACCGGCACGACGACCGAGACCGTCGGCAGCTTCGACGCCCAGTCCTTGTCCGCCCGCCCGAACACGGTGGGCCGCGCCGTCGTGCGATACACCTTCTGCTGCGCCGACCCGTACCAGTAGTAGTAGTCGGCGGCCGAGGAGTCGGCGGCAGCGGCGGCCGACGGGAGTGCGGCGAAGAGCGCCACGAGGGCTGCCGATGCTCCGAGCATCCGTAGCGTCGTGCGGAAGCTGCTGCGTGGTTGCGCTGTCGTCTTCATGCGAACACCCTCTGTCCCCAGCGCTTGAAGGGCAGCGCCGATCGACCCGTGTCCCACTTCGCGGGAACGCCGAAGAACGCGTCTGACGCCTTCGGGTCAACGACATTGTACGGTGCGCGCTCCGCAGGACCTCTCGCGGACGGGAAGCTCAACGGGCTCGCAACACGATCCGCGTGCCGCTCTCGACGGCAATCGTACCTCCCGCTCGGGTACTCGGTCGCACCTCGAACGGCTGCCACACCTGCGCTCGAGCAGCGTATCGTGCAGGCGTGTATATAATGGTGCGCACGCGTGGCCCGGCCTCCGCTCGCGATTTCGCATCGGCGAGATGTCCGGGCCGCTTGACCGCGGAGAGTTGGCCGAGTCGGTTGAAGGCGCTCGCCTGCTAAGCGAGTAAGGGGGCATAATCCCCCTTCGAGGGTTCGAATCCCTCACTCTCCGCCATTTGATATCTGCGCCTGCCGAGCGACCCGCGGGACGACGCCCCGAGCGGACTCGCTGCTTGACGGCGCCTGGGTCGGGTGGCAGGATACTCAAGCCCTTCGGGGCCGTGGCCCGAGCAGGGCCTGCGGCGCGGTCGGGCCCTACGCGCGCCCTTACCTCAGCTGGATAGAGGGCCTGACTACGAATCAGGACGTCGCA
>CAYWCB010000320.1:0-1904 GCA_964456615.1 uncultured Eubacteriales bacterium
CTCGATGTGCTTGTCGTTGATGTCGACGCCCTGGCTGCGATAGACGTCCTGCACCTGGTCGACGACGTAGCGCAGTACGTCGCTCGGTCCCCGCAGGTGGAGCAGATCGTGCGGGTTAACCGAGCCCTCCGTGAGCTGCTGGCCGACCACGATCGCCGCACCGTCGGCCACCCCCGGACGCAGGCGGGTGCGGCGCGAGATGGTGTGGGACTTCTCGTGTCCGTCCTTCCCCACGATCGTCAGCTTGCGGCTCTTGTCCGCTTCCTCGATCTTCAGCGTCCCGCCGATCTCGGTCAGGATCGCCTGGCCCTTCGGCTTGCGCGCCTCGAAGAGCTCGGTGACCCGCGGCAGACCGTGCGTGATGTCCTCGCCGGCCACGCCGCCGGTGTGGAAGGTCCTCATCGTGAGCTGCGTGCCGGGCTCACCGATGGACTGGGCGGCGATGATACCGACCGCAGTGCCGATGTCGACCGGGCGACTGCTCGCGAGGTCCCATCCGTAGCACGCCTGACACACGCCGTGCTTGGCATGGCAGGTCATCACCGTGCGCGCGACCACCGTCACCACGCCGGCCTCCGCGAGTTCGCGCACCTCGGCGTCGGACTCGAAGTAGCTGCCGGCCTCCTTCAGCGCCTTCCGGCCCTTCGGAAGCGTGGCGGGCTCGAGCAGGCAGCGTCCGACGAGGTTGTGGTCTGCGCTCCCATCAGCCTTGAGCAGGCGGAACTCCACGCCCTCGTCGGTCTCGCAGTCGGCCTGGCGCACGATCACGTCCTGCGCCACGTCGACGAGTCGGCGGGTGAGGTATCCGGAGTCTGCCGTACGCAGCGCCGTGTCGGCGAGGCCTTTGCGCGCTCCGTGCGTCGAGATGAAGTACTCAAGGACGGTGAGGCCCTCGCGGAAGTTCGCCTTGATGGGGCGGTCGAGGATGTCGCCTTTCGGGTTGGCCATCAGCCCGCGCATGCCGGCGAGCTGACGCACCTGCTTGATGTTCCCGCGGGCACCGGAGTTCGCCATCATGTAGATGGGGTTGAACGGGTGGCTCTCCCGAAAGTTGTTCGCCATCGCGTCGCCCACCTCGTCGGTGGCACGCGTCCACACGTCGACGATCTGGCGGTGCCGCTCGTCCGTGGTGATGAGGCCCAGGTCGTACTGGTCCTGGATCTTCGACACGTGCTGGTCGGCCGCATCGAGGATCTCGTCCTTGTTCTCGGGGATGAGGGCGTCGTAGACCGACACGGTCACGCCCGCTCGTGTCGCGTAGTGGAAGCCGAGGCGTTTGACCTCATCGAGGATCTGCTCCATCTCGATCGTGGAGTAGCGCGCCGAGCAGTCCTCGACGATGCGGCCGACACCCTTCTTGTCGATCTCGTAGTTGATGTAGGGGTAGTCCGAGGGCAGCGACGCATTCAGCGTGATCCTGCCGACGGTGGTCTCGATCCGCTCCGCGGCCTTGCGCTCGCGGGTGTCACGCTGGCCGTTCTCGTCGATGTACTCCTCTACGATGTCCTCGGTGAGACGCACGGTGATCAGCGCCTGCAGATCGAGGCCCGCGCGGCTGTCGTAGGCGAGCATCGCCTCGCCGAAGCCCGCGAACGCATGGCCCTCCCCCTCGACGCCAGGGCGGGCCGCGGTCAGGTAGTACAGCCCGATGACCATGTCCTGCGTCGGCGTCGTGAGCGGACGACCGTGCGCGGGCGACTTGATGTTGTTCGTGGCGAGCATGAGCACCCGCGCCTCGGCCTGCGCCTCAGCCGAGAGCGGCAGGTGCACGGCCATCTGGTCGCCGTCGAAGTCGGCGTTGAACGCCGTGCACACGAGCGGGTGGATGCGGATGGCCTTGCCCTCGACGAGCACCGGCTCGAACGCCTGGATGCCCAGGCGGTGCAGCGTCGGCGCGCGGTTGA
>CAYWCB010000321.1:0-1846 GCA_964456615.1 uncultured Eubacteriales bacterium
CCGGGTATCGGGTGGCGCTTTGGTCCAGGTGCTACTGAGGCGGGACGTCTATCCGCTTTGGTGGGCAGCCGACTCCTCGGCGGTCTACGCGATAGAGGGCAACTCGTGGCAAGGCGAACAGACCGCGCTCGTGCGCGTGACGCCGGACGGGCACCGGCAGTCAGTGGTTGTGAGAGGCGCGGACCGCTAGCCGACTCCCGCTCGAGCGGCGATCGTGGGCTATGCTTCGCTGTGTGACCAGCCGTCTACTTGCCCCGGACGAAGGCCCGCGCTGATGGCGAAACGCGCGTCCTCCTCGGCCGCCCGGCGCTCGACTCCCGCATCCGACACCTCGACGTCGCGAGTGCTCGGGGCACTCGTCGTGCTCTCCTCGTGGACATCCCTCGCCTCTCTGCCGTTTCCGACGGGCACGAACGCCGGTCGCTCGGTAGCCCTCATGCTCGTGGCGGCCGCGTGGCTCGCGGCGTGGGCCCTCGGATGGATCCCACGATCGGGCGAGGCCGCGCGATCCCTCCTGGGTGCCCTGATGGCCATGGCCGCGGTAGTCGTCGCAGCGGGGGTCTTCGCGCCCGATCCGGGGCAGGCGCTCACGTGGGGCGGCATCGGGCATTTCGGCGCGTTCGCGTGGCTGTCCCTCATCGTGATCTTCGCGGGCACCCTCCACACGGCGCTCTCACGGCGCGATGCCGTGTGGGTGATGGCCGCTTTGGGATGGTGTCTCGTGAGCGTCGGCATCGCTTCTTCGGAGCTGATCCGCTCGATACCCATGGCGGGCGCCTTCAACAACGCCAACTCCTTCGTTGCAGCGATGGCGCCGGCGGTCGCACTGATGATGTGGCTCGGCGCGACGTGCACGACCCCCGGACTGCGATGGGCGTGGCGCTCGGTCGCGGCGGTCTGCACGATCGCGATCGCGCTCTCGGGCAGTGCGGCGGGCCTGATCGGATTGGCGGCGACCGCACTCGTGCTCGCCGGGATCTGGCCGGGAGCGTTCGGCAGGACGTCTGACAGGGACCCCAAGGCCCTTCGCATCGGGTTGACCGCGTTCGTGCTCGTCGTGCTCGCGCTCGTGACCGTCGCCTGGGCGGTCCCCTCCGCCCCTCTCGGGACCCTGGGAGAGTACGTCCGCGAGGACGTCGTCGGCACCACGCTCGAGACGCGCACCGAGATGTGGAAGGCCGGGGCGCGGATCGTCGCCGGGCACCCGGTCCTGGGTGTCGGTCCTGACGGGTTCCAGCTGGCTTCGCAGCCCTACCTCCCGCAGCGGCTCTTCGAGCTGGAGACTGGAAGGGGGCTCCTGAGCGCTCCGCCGGATCCGCACTCGGTTCCCGTGCTCGTCGCCGTCAGCTTCGGGATCGTCGGTCTCGCGGCGGCCGTCTGGCTCGTCGCGGCGTGGCTTCGTGCCGTGTTCGCGTCCCGCTCGGGAGAGTCCGCAGACCGACGTGCCCTGCGGATGAGTGCGGCAGCAGGCACGGTCGGGCAGTTCGCCGCACTCCTCTTCGTCCCGTGGGGCGTCATCCTCGGCGGCCTTGGAGTCGTGTGTGCCGGTGTGGCCGCCTCTGGAAGCGGAAGTGGCACCGAGAGAAAGGATGCCGCCGAAACGGACGCATGGAGAGTCGCGCGGCGCGCGGGCGCGGGGGTGCTCGCGGCGTGGTGCCTCTCGACAAAGGCGATCAATTTGCCGGTAGCGTCGGTGCTGAGCGAATGCAGAAAACGGCGTTTCTTCTTCGTCGCGCCTTTGCCTTCGGTCGTGTCCACTTCGACGCGGCGTGTACCGGCAAACTCCAACGTCTTCCACCGGCGCACGGCCAACTCGCCGTTCTCTGCGCAACGTTCACCGGCGTTG
>CAYWCB010000322.1:0-613 GCA_964456615.1 uncultured Eubacteriales bacterium
CGTCCTTGTCTGATCTGCTGCTGTTCGAGATCGAGCAGGCGCCGGGTGCGCCGCTCGACGACGTCGTCGAAGTGAGCGGCTACGTCGAGGCGCTGGAGCACGGGCTGGCGCGTCTGCGCGGAGGCTTTCCCGTGAGCGCGCGGTTGATCAAGGAGATGCATGCCAGGCTCCTGGAGCGCGGCCGCGGGAGCGACACGCAGCCCGGCGAGTTCCGCCGGTCGCAGAACTGGATCGGCGGGACGCGGCCAGGCAACGCCCACTTCGTGCCGCCGCCGCACTCCGAGGTGCCGGCCTGCATCTCCGAGCTGGAACGCTTCGTACACGACGAGCACAGCGACTTGCCGAGACTGGTGACTGCCGGCCTGGTTCATGCCCAGTTCGAGACCATCCACCCGTTCCTGGACGGCAACGGTCGCATCGGGCGTCTGCTGATCACCCTGCTGCTGTGCGACTTCGGGGTTCTGCACGAGCCGCTGCTCTACCTCAGCCTGTACTTCAAGGAGCACCGCGACGAGTACTACCGCCTGCTCGACCTCGCGCGCCTGGAGGGCGATTGGGAGGCGTGGCTTGGCTTCTTTCTGGAAGGCGCCGCCGAGACCGCTGACGAAGCGGT
>CAYWCB010000322.1:648-1821 GCA_964456615.1 uncultured Eubacteriales bacterium
GGAGGACCGCGGCCGGATCCAGGCCATCGGGCGCAGGGCAGGGTCGGCGCTGCGCGTTCACGAATCGCTCAAGGAGCGGCCTCTGGTGTCGCTCGCTGAGGTTGTGGCCCGCTCCGGGCTCTCGTTCCCCGCTGCTTCCAAGGCGATGGACGAGCTCGCCGCGTTGGGCATCGCCAGGGAGCTCACCGGGAAGAAGCGCAACCGCGTGTTCGCGTATGACCGCTATCTGGCGACGCTGTCTGCCGGGACCTGACGCGCGGGCTCGCGGGGACGTCCCTGCCGCCGATTCCGAGCGCCGCGGCCATGCAGGCGTCTGCTTGCGCCAAACGCCGCCCTGCGCGGCCCGGGCCGAGTTCGGTTGGGAGTAGTGAGCAGGCGCGCTGCGTGACATACTCCGCCGTGTGTCGTGCGGCGAGCGTCGGGAGCGAATGAGGGCCATGCCAACCTGCTTCATCACCAGGGTCAAGCTCCGCAATTTCAAGAGCATCGCCACGTGCGATGTCGCCTTGCGGCCGCTCACCTTCCTCGTCGGTCCCAACGGCTCGGGCAAGAGCAACTTCGTCGACTCGCTGAGGCTGGTCCGCGACGGACTGCGCTTCTCACTGGACCACGCGATGCGCGAGCGCGGCGGCGTCAAGGAGATCCGTCGCCGCTCTGCCGGTCACCCCACGCACTTCGAGATAGACCTGACGTTCCGCCTGGAGTCAGGCCGGGAGGGCAGATACCGATTCAAGATCGGCGCCCCGGCCGTGGGCGAGTACGAGGTGCAGTCCGAGGCCCTCGAGGTGGACACGACAGATTCGCTTTCGCGCGCCTACTTCGAGGTGCGGCGCGGCGAGGTGATTGGGTCGTCGGCGGAGACTCCACCTGCCGCCGCCGCGGACAGGCTCTACCTCGTCAACGCGTCCGGCCTGCCGGAGTTCCGCCCGGTGTACGACGCGTTGTCCCGCATGGGTTTCTACAACCTGAACCCGGACCGCATCCGGGAGCTCCAGGATCCTGATTCTGGCGAGCTGCTCTCCCGGGACGGCAGCAATCTCGCCGCCGTGTACAAGCGGCTCGCCCACGACGACAAAGCACGCGCCGTCCGCGTCGAGGAGTACCTCTCCCGAGTGGTCCCCGGCGTGAGCGGGGTGGAGGCCAAGTCGCTCGGTCCGAAGGAGACGCTGGAGT
>CAYWCB010000323.1:0-1800 GCA_964456615.1 uncultured Eubacteriales bacterium
CCGACTCGACGCATCTTGCGGCGGTGTGTACGGCGACGAAGGTATCGGTTCGCTAAGACCACGCCGTGAGCTTTGCGGGCCGAAGCGTTCCTGATTTCAGGAGAGCGCGCTGAGGATGCCAGCGCATGGCATCTCCCAGCGTGCCCGTCGGCCCAACGGCTTAGGTTTGAGCGGAGCGCGCACTCCGCTCCGTCGCACTTGATTCTACGTTCTGGCGCGCTTCCGCTCGAAACCTTTGTTAGAACGCGCGGGGGCTCAGTGCAGCGACTCCTTCACCAGGTCCCAGTTGTCTTTGTATCGCTCCAGACGTTCTGGCGACAGCGCGCAGTGGAGTGATCGCGGTTTGCGCGGTCGTGTTCCGCCGAGCCTAGTGAGGTACTCCCGATAGTCCTCGATGACGATGTCCCTCAATCGCGTCCATGGAAGCACGAAGAACGTATCTCCTTCGTCGCGAAGAATGACCATGACGCAGACGAGTTGTTCGATCGGACACGGCTTCGCGTCTCCGATGATCTGTTTGGTCCCTTCAAACGAGATGTCGCAGAAGCGTTTGATGGTGAACTGCCAGTTTGAGCCGCTGATCGTCTTCACCTGGACAGAGACGTGCAGGCCGGATTCGTTCGAAGCGACGATGTCGAAATCCGGAACGTTTCCCGCGAAAGTTGTGGCGATGTATCCACGTCGCGCCAACTCTCCGGCGACGAGGTACTCCCCCGCTTGCCCAACGAGTTTGGTGTGGCGACCTGTCGACATCGAGATTCCCCCGTTCTGCCCAACGGTGTGCACTTGACCTGTACCCGAGGCGCATCGCGCCTCGGAGGGAGCGCAAGCTTCCTTGCCGAGGGTATCAGGTCGAAGTGCTTGTTGGGCCGACCGCGATCTCCCTCACGGCGCTTGGTTCGTGACCCGCGACGCGGGGACGATGTTGTCGTCCGGCGGTGCCGAGACGAGTGTGATGACCCAAGCGTTTCGAGCCTCGTCCCGTCTCATGTCGTAGGTCGCTGAGGCCTCGAGCGCTTCGGCCGGTCGCACGCTGGAGAACGGGTTGCCGCGCCAGAGTTCGAAGACGGCCTGGTAGACCATGTGCTGATCGGAAGCCTCGCTCACTGGATTGACGCGCACCTCCCAGACGGCGACGGTCTTGAAGTCCGTGAGCGGCACCGGCGGCATGACGCTTTCGTAGTGATAGGGGCCCGCCGACCATGACTCTTCAGCCGAGACCGAAGGACTCCCCAGAGCCGCCTCATTGAATCGCAGCATCCACTCGTGCAGATAGAAGCCGAGCGCTTCCGCGGGATCGAGGAGGTTGACCGTCGCGACGACATCGCCCTTCCGGTCGGGTGACCCGGGACGCGGAGTGTCGATGTTCTGGCGATTGCAGCCCGTCACAAGTGCAGTCAGCAGCAGCGCGGCCACCCACCGCGTGCGGGGGCGTTGAGGGTGCGCCGTCAAGTCGACTGGCGAAATCGCCATGACCCCTCCTGGTTCGGCCCAACGTTGTTGCGCTTCAGCGGAGCGCGCTTTGCTCCGTCGCCCTTCGATTCTACGCCGAAGGCGCGCTTCCGCCTGGAAGCGCTTGTTAGACACGCCAGGGCCCGAGCCCGCCCTGACGGGCCGGGAGCCGCTTCGCGCTCGCGGACTTCCCTGACCGGCCCTGCGAGCGCCGGCATCCCAAACCGGGTCCCGCTTGCCCGGCTCACCGCGGCACGGGGCGTCGGGGCGCGTGGCGCGCAGGATCAGGCCAGGGCAGCTCCGGGCCGCTCATGCGCTCAAGAGCGGGACTCCTCGACTTGAGGGCGG
>CAYWCB010000324.1:0-1341 GCA_964456615.1 uncultured Eubacteriales bacterium
GTTCGCACCAGACGGTCCCGTCCAAGCGACCGCTCACTTCGACCGCGAGCGAAGGGCGCCCATGAGTCGCGACGAGACCCTGGGCGCGCTCGTGTTCACGCAAGGCGATCGGGTGATCGCGAGCGTGCCTCTCGTGGCGGGGGCGAGTGTCGATACCCCGGCCTTCTTCGAGCGGATGCGGATTCGCTTCGGGCGCTGGTGGAAGAGCGTGTTCGGCTAGAGAGATGACCGGAGGAGCGCGGAGAGCATGGCCGACGAGCTGAAGAGGACGCCCCTGTACGAAGAGCACCTGGCCCTCGGGGCGAAGATGGTCCCGTTCGCCGGGTATGAGATGCCCATCCAGTATGCCGGCATCCTCGACGAGCACGACGCCGTACGCACCGCGGCGGGCGTGTTCGACATCTCGCACATGGCCACGTTGCGCGTCTTCGGCTTCGGTGCCTTCGACTTCCTCCAGGGCCTGCTCACGGCCGATCTGGCCGACATCGCCGAGCTGGGTGCGGCGCAGTACACCCTCATGTGCGACGAGGACGGGGGCATCATCGACGACCTGATCGTCTATCACTCCGGCGATCTGGAGTACCTGGTGATAGCCAACGCAGCCAACCGGACGAGCGACCTGGACTGGCTCGAGGGGCACTGCCCCCCGGAGTTGCGGATCGTAGACACTGGGGCTCAAGGGCCTGCCGAGGGACTGGTCGAGCTCGTTGACGAATCCGACCGGACGGCGCTCATCGCGCTCCAGGGACCCGAGGCGCTGAGGGTCTATCGGGAGCTTGCCTCAGACGGGAACGTCGCTGTCGTACCCGAGCGATTCCATATCGCCGAGGGCAGGGTAGGGACCGTGCCGGTGCTCGTGGCGCGCACGGGATACACGGGCGAGGACGGCGTCGAGCTGGTCTGCCACGTTTCGCATGCCGCAGCGGTCTGGCGGGCGATCCTGAGCTTCCCGGAAGTGGCGCCCGCCGGTCTGGGCGCGCGACACACTTCGCCTTGAGATGGGCTATCGGCTCTACGGCAGCGACATGGACCGGGGTGTCGATCCGATCTCGGCGGGACTGGGATGGGCCGTCTCCAAGACCAAGGGCGACTTCGTGGGGAAGGCGGCGATCGAGCGGGTGCGAGACCGTGGACCTCAAAGGACGCTTGCCGGGCTCGTCCTGGACGAGGGCATCCCTCGGCCGGGATTCGCCGTGTTGCACGAGGGGGAGGAGGTGGGTAAGGTTGCATCCGGCACCTACTCCCCGACGCGTCTAGCGGGCATCGCCACCGCCTACGTGCCCGCCTCGCTCGCCGCGGCCGGGACTCGGCTCGACGTGAGCGTGAGACGCAAGGTGATCG
>CAYWCB010000324.1:1351-1795 GCA_964456615.1 uncultured Eubacteriales bacterium
ACGACCGAAAGGAGCTTCACCGCATGTATCCGAGCGACCTCAAGTACTCCAAGGAGCACGAGTGGGTCCGCGCCGACGGCGACACGGTCGTCGTGGGGATCACAGATTTCGCGCAAGACCAGCTGGGCGATGTGGTCTTCCTCGACGTGCAGGTGGGCGTGGGCGACGCGGTCGGTGCCGGCGAGACATTCGGTGAGATCGAGTCGGTGAAGTCGGTCTCGGAGCTCTACAGCCCGCTCACGGGCGAGGTCGTCGAGGTCAACGAGGCGCTGGCCGACTCAGCGGAGACAGTGAACGCCGATCCGTACGGCGAGGGTTGGATGATCAAGGTCCTCATGGAGGATCCCACCCAGCTCGATTCGCTGCTCTCGGCCGAGGAGTACGAGGCGTTCATCGCCGAAGGCGCCTAGGCACAACGTGCGCTTCATACCCATCTCCCGCGAG
>CAYWCB010000325.1:0-1775 GCA_964456615.1 uncultured Eubacteriales bacterium
CCTGAACGGCGTGTACTCGGCGAACGAGTTCCTCACGCGCGTCAACCTCATGCGGGCGTACGAGTTCCCCAAGGCCGATACGCCGGTGTGGCGGGGCAGGAAGGTCGCTGTTGTGGGCGGCGGGAACGTGGCGATGGACTCGGCGAGAACGGCGCTCAGACTCGGCGCCGAGGAGGTCTTCTTGGTCTACCGGCGCACCGAGGACGAGATGCCCGCCCGCCGAGAGGAAGTGCACCACGCCCGCGAGGAGGGCGTGGAGTTCAAGATGCTCTGCTCGCCCACTGAGATCGTGGGCCGCGACGGGTTCGTGACGGGACTCGTCGCTACTCGAATGGAGCTTGGAGAGCCGGACGAGAGCGGCCGCCGCGCTCCGGTGTGTGTGCTCGACTCGGACTTCGTCATCGATTGCGACACGGTCGTCATGGCGATCGGCACGCGGGCGAACCGTCTGCTTAGGCAGGCGGCGCCGGGAGTCGAGGTCTCGAGTCGCGGATACGTTCTCACCGACCAGGACGGCGCCACGTCGCAAGCGGGCGTATACGCGGGAGGCGACATCGTCACAGGCTCGGCGACCGTCATCCTCGCCATGGGCGCCGGCAAGAAGGCGGCTTTCGCGATGGACCGCTGGCTGCGAGACAGGCCGTGAGTCGCGGCGACAGGTGGCCCACTCCCCCGGATGGGTACAATGCACGAGGGCAAGACGAGCGGTTCCTTCAAGACGCGAATCGGCGCAGATAGCGGAGTAGACGGTGGCTGACGAGCCCATCAACGTTCTCGTCATCGACGATGACGATTCGATCGTAGAGATGATCCGCATGGGGCTGGAGGCCGACAACATGCGCGTGATCGGCGCTCATGACGGTGCCGAGGGAATCGAGATCCTGGGGCGCGAGCTCATCGACGTGGTCGTGCTCGACATCATGATGCCGCGCGTGGACGGCTGGATGGCCCTCATGGAGATCCGGCACAACCCTCTTACCGCCGAGCTGCCCGTCATCATGCTCACGGGCAAGACGCAGGACCTAGCCAAGATCCTCGCGTTCAAGCAGGGGGTCCAGCAGTATGTCACAAAGCCGTTCAACATCCAGGAGCTGTCGGCGCGCGTGGAAGGACTGGCGAGAGGAAGCCGGCGGAGGCAGGAGAGCCGGGGCTCATCGGACGGCGAGTTCAGGAAGATCGCCGTGCGCAAGGGCGGGCGGACCGTGCTCCTCTCGATCGACGAGATCGTGTACCTCTCGGCCAAGAACAAGTCCACCTACGCGCACACGTTCGAGAACCAGTACCTGGTGGACCTCACCCTCGGCGAGCTCGAGACGCGACTTGTGCGGAACTCCTTCGTGCGGATCCACCGCAGCTATATGGTGAATCTGAACTACATCAAGGAGATCTTGCGCATGGAAGGAAGCTACATGGTCGTCGTGGCCGACCGTGACGAGACCCATCTCACGGTGGCCCGGAGGCAAGCGAAACACTTCAAGGAGACAGTGGGCATCTGACAGTGGGCACCTGGCCCACTGCGGCCCCTCAGTTCCGCAGACTCTGAAGTGGTGCCGGGATGCGTCCGCCCCGCCGAACGAACCCAGTACCCGCCCACTCGTTCACGGACATGACCGGCGCGGAGCCGAGCAGCCCTCCGAACTCGACGTGATCGCCCACGTCCTTGCCGGCCACGGGGATGAGCCGTGCCGCGGAGGTCTTGGAGTTGACGACGCCTATCGCGCAGGCGTCCGCGATGATGGCGGCGATGGTCTCGCCGGGCGTATCACCCGGGATGG
>CAYWCB010000326.1:0-1770 GCA_964456615.1 uncultured Eubacteriales bacterium
GCGGAGATGGGGCCCAGGTGGCCCAGATTGAGAGGATTGTGCAAGCCGACCCGGAGGGGTGCTTTGGGTTCAGTCCCGATGGATCGGCCACGTTACAGGCAGGCACCCGGGTCTTCCCGGCCGGTCGCTTCGAGACCCCGTCAATCGGGACTTTGCGGCAGAGAGCGCTCTCGCGTGCAGGCGCTTCGCGTGCTGCTCGAAGCCGGCTATGGGTACTGCTCGGAGCCTCCCCGGCGACCGACATCGGCAGTCTGCAGGCGACGGCGAGACCAGGGACGGTCTTCCAGGTGGCGTCGCAGTTCAACTGCCTCGAGGCTCCCTGTGCCTTCATCACCCCGGTCGCTGACTACTTCGATGACAACACGCAGGGCCCGCGCGCGGCCATCTCGGCCTTCCCCGGGACGTTCGTCCGCCACTACGCGGCGCCCGCGCAGGACGGCACTCGGTTTGTCCAACAGACCGACGGCCCGCAGCTCAACCTACTCGAGGCCGCGTGCGAGCCGGGTGTGGCCAGGGTGAGAAACGGCTACCTCAGGGCTGCGGACATCAGCGACCCGGCTCTCTTCGCCACCGCGTTGGCCGAGCACTTCGACGGGCTACGAGTAGGCGTGCACAGCGAGGTGCCCGTGGTGCTGGGCTACAACTGGGATGGAGGCGTCGAAGAGGGCCGTTGCATCGACCAGGTCTTCACGTCGACCTTGGACCTCGGCGGCAGCAGGGCGGACGCGTCGAGGCCGGAATTCGAGGCGATCTGCAAGCATCTACTCCGCGCGGCGTATCTAGGAACGCTGTTGGCTGCCGCCTCACTAGGGCGGACGACCGTGGTACTCACTGCGATCGGCGGCGGGGTGTTCGGGAATCCCCATCCGCTCATCTGGAGATCGCTGCTCTGGGCTATGGACGAGGTCGACCAGATGGGCTGCGGAGGGCTGGAGGTGGTCGTGAACGGCCGAAACCTGGCGACTCACGTGTCGTTCGACGAGATCGCTCGCGCGGTGTCGGCTCGTGCCGGGGCCATCGTCGAGTTTGAGCCCCGAGGGGTGTCGGTGCGGAGGTAGGCGCCACGGACCTCGGTAGTTCCCGGTGCGTGCGGGCGGCCGCCGACCGGGTCCGACCCAGCTCCTACAGGCCCCACGCCTCCAGCACGAGCGGCATCACCGCGCCGGACGCCGTCTCGCGCCGCTCCCTCTCCGCAAGCTGCCTGAGGACCGGCTCGATCACTGTCGCGTACTCTGGGAAGGTCCACTGCTGAAGCACACTGATGGGGGCCTCACGACTGGCGTTCGCCGGAAAGACCCGCTCGATGTCGACGACATGGCTCGGCGAAGCTTCCCTGGGCACGCGGGCAAGAGCCGCCGCGGGCAGTCCCATCTCCGCGCTCTCGCAATCGTCGAGCCAGGCGAGGAAGAAGTCGATCGTCGATGCGAAGGCAAAACCCGACCAACCCTCTGCCCGCGGAACCCGAGCTTGCGCCACAAGCCGGCGAGCAGGGGCCCGACGCGGCGGTCTCCGAGCGACAGGAGTGCATCGACCAGCGCGGCCATCTGTAGGTCATCCTCGGCCTCATCGATCAGTTTGCGCACGAAACGGGGGCCCGTGAGCGGGTCACTGTCCTCGGGCTCCATGAAGAGCGCCAGAGTGAGAGCTGTCTGTCGGATGAGCACGGTGTCATCTTCCACGTACATGAACGGTAGGAGGCTGTTGACGGTCGTCTCTCCTGCGTCGATCAGCCCTGTCAACGCGCCAAGGGCTCGACGGCGACACTCGGGT
>CAYWCB010000327.1:0-1767 GCA_964456615.1 uncultured Eubacteriales bacterium
GGTGCGCTTGGCCACCATCTGACCATCCGCAAGGCCGCGTGAAACCCCGGACGTCGCCCAGGTCTGGTATCCCGGCGCGCGTGCCTCGATACGGTGCTCGCCCGGGTCGAGCGCGACCGGCACGCCGAAGCTGTCTGCGCCAACGGGCGACCCGTCTCGCGTGACGCCGAGATCCGCCGTCGGCTGCGCGACCGTGATCGTGAGCTTCGGCAGCTTCGTCTCGAGCCCGTCGGCCAGCATGTTGGCCGACTCTTCGCGCTTGGTGTCGCCCGCATCGCGCGCCAGCACCGCGGCCCTGCGGTACTCGCTGCACGCGGTAGCGATCTTGCCTTGCAGCTCGTGGCAGCGCGCCAGGTTGAGCTGCCCACCGACCGACGATTGCAGCCGCAGGCTCTCCTCGGATTTCGGGCAAGCCTCGTCCACCTTTCCGTTCCGGCATGCGCGCGGGCTGAGCCCCTCCCCTGGGAGTCTCCGCCACCGCAACCGCGAGCCTAGCAGTTACGTGGCCTTGGTGCAGAGCGTTTTCAGGCTCCTGGCCGGCGACGCAGCCGGCTCGCCTTGTGTTCACTGCCTGAGCTTGCTGCCCGCTACGAGAGCCCCGTCGAGCCTCGTCGCGTCGAGACGAGCTCGCCACGTCTCGACCTGGTAGAGGTTCGCGTTGCGCAGATCGGCGCCCCGAAGATCGGCGCCCTCGAAGCTCGCCTGCATGAGGTTCGCGCCCCCGAGGCGCGCTCGGGCGAGGTCGGCGCCGCGGAAGCGGGCCTGTCGAGCATCGGCGTGCTCCAGGTTCGCCTCGACGAGCCTCGCCTCGACGAACCCGACGTCACGCGTTGTGGCGTGCTCGAAGATCGCTCTGAGCAGCGAAGCGCCTTCCCAACTCGATCCGGTCGCGTCGATGCGTTTCGCGTCGAGCCCGTCAAACGACGCTCCGTCGAACCGTGCGTCACGGGCGGAGGCTGCTTCGACCGTCATCTGTGCGCCGCGAGCTTCGTAGGCCTTGGCGTCGTCGAGGCGGCTGTGCCGGAAGGTCGATTCGTCGAGCGTCGCCTTGGATAGGTCGGCCTTGGCAAGGTCAGCTTCGTCCAGCCGCGCGCGCACGAGTCGCGCGCCGACGAAGCTGGCGCCGCTGGCCTTGGCACGTCGCAGATCCGCCTCCTCGAGGTTCGCCGCGGCGAGGGTGGCGCGCTCGAGCTTCGCCTCCGTGAGGGTCGCACGAGCAAGGTTCGCGCCCGTGAAGTCAGAGCGGGACAGATCCGCCCCGAGGAACGAGGCACGGACGGCATCCGCCCCGGCAAAGCAGGCGCCCGCGCATTGGGCCTCGTCGAGCCGCGCGCCGCCGAGTCGAGCGTCGCGAAGGATCGCCCCGCGAAGATCGGCGTGGCGAAGGTCGAGCTCGCTCAGATCTGCGCCAGACAGGTCCCGTCGAGCAAGGCTTGCACCCTGCGCGACGAGCTCGGCAATGGCCGAGCGTGAGAGAGCCGGCGGCGGGGCCGTGGGCTGCGCAAACGCTCTTGGGCCGAGAGCGCCGAGGGACGCTCGGGCACGGCGCGCGCCGTCCTTGGGTCCGCTCGGCCAGTCGCAGAATGCGGCACCCTGGCGACCGAGACAGGTACATGGGTAACCGTGGCGTCGCCGGACGCCACGGAGCGGCGTAGCTCGAAGGTTGCCTTGCCTATGACGGTCAAGAGCAAGCGCCCTGCACTGTCGCGCCACCAGCACGTTGTCCCCTCGATGCTCTGGCTGTTTGCCACGGCAGTGCCCCGCTCC
>CAYWCB010000328.1:0-1761 GCA_964456615.1 uncultured Eubacteriales bacterium
AGACGATCATCGGCGGGATGTTCTCGATGACGATGCTCGTCACCGTCGACGAGGACGTCACGTCGTTCGACGAGGTCCAGCGTCGACTCCAGGATGTGGGCAAGGACCTGGGCGTGCAGATAACCCTGCAGCGCGAGGACGTCTTCCGCTTCATGCACCGCGTCTAGCATCCGAGATGCGCTCTCGTCCACGCCCGCACTCGATCCCCGCGTTCGCCCGTCCGTCACCCCATCGTGCCGAGGAGGCTCCCCCGTGCAGATAACGCCCGAGGAGATCGTCGAGACGCTGCTCATGATCACGCAGCAACACCTGGACGTGCGCACGGTCACGCTCGGCCTGTCGCTCGCCGACTGCGCCGACTCCGACCTGTCGGCGATGGCCGAGAGGGTCTACGAGAAGGTCACGCATTCGGCCGAGAGGCTCGTGCCCGTAGTCGACGCGATCGCCCGCGAGTACGGCATCCCGATCGTGAACAAGCGCATAGCGGTCTCGCCCGTCGCACAGCTCGCAGCCGCGTGCGGGACCTGTGACATCGCGCCCCTCGCACACGCGCTCGACCGCGCAGCCGGCGTCGTCGGTGTCGATTTCGTCGGTGGCTTCTCGGCACTGGTCCACAAGGGCATCGGCGAGGCCGACGCGCGACTCATCGACTCCATACCCGCCGCGCTTGCCACAACGGGCCGCGTCTGCTCGAGCGTGAACGTCGCTTCGACCCGCGCGGGCATCAACATGGATGCGGTACTGAAGATGGCGGAGATCATCCTCGAGACGTCGCGGGCGACCGCGGACCGCGACAGCGTCGGCTGCGCGAAGCTCGTCGTCTTCGCGAACATGGTCGAGGACAATCCCTTCATGGCCGGTGCCGTGCACGGGACCGGCGAGCCCGACGCGGTGGTCAACGTCGGCATCTCCGGTCCCGGAGTCGTTCGCGCGGTGGTGATGTCGCTTCCCGAGGACGCCGATCTCACGACTGTCGCCGAGGCCATCAAGTCGACGTCGTTCAAGATCACGCGCGTCGGCGAGCTCATCGCGCGCGAAGCGGCCCGTCGGCTCGATGTCGCCATGGGCATCGTAGACCTCTCGCTCGCCCCTACGCCGGCCGAAGGCGACAGCGTGGCCGACATCCTCGAGGCGATGGGCATCGGCCGATGCGGCGGACCGGGCACGACGGCGGCGCTCGCGCTACTCAACGACGCCGTCAAGAAGGGCGGCGCGATGGGCACTTCGTCGATCGGCGGCCTTTCCGGTGCGTTCATCCCCGTGTCCGAGGACGCGGGGATGATCCGTGCCGCCGAGTCCGGCGCGCTCACGCTCGAGAAGCTGGAGGCGATGACGTCGGTGTGCTCGGTCGGTCTCGACATGATCGCCATCCCGGGCGACACGCCCGCCGAGACGATTGCGGGCATCATCGCGGATGCGTGCGCGATCGGCGTCGTGAACAGCAAGACGACGGCCGCGCGTCTCATCCCCGCAGCGGGTAAGGGCGTGGGCGACGGCGTCGAGTTCGGCGGCCTGCTCGGGTCGGCTCCCGTGATGTCGGTGAACCCCTGGGCCGGGACTGCGTTCGTCCGCCGCGGCGGCCGCGTGCCGGCGCCGCTCCAGAGCCTGAGGAACTAGACGCCGACCGCCTCGCGGAAGTGCTTGACCTGCCTGCGAGCGACGGTGAGGTGGGTCTCGTCGCGGTCGGCGACCACGACGACGTAGCTGCCATCGGACCGGAGGATCTCATTGATGCAGTTGAGGTTCACCATGTAGCTGCGG
>CAYWCB010000329.1:0-1738 GCA_964456615.1 uncultured Eubacteriales bacterium
AGCGTCTATGCGGAGGCACGACAAGCGCGCCAACGATGAGCAGGGCGATAAGGCCGATGGCGATGCCGAGGACCCACAAGACGACCGTGGCGACAGTAGTCAGCATCGCTCTTCCCCTAGGTGCCACACCCACTCCTCCGCCGCCCTTCTCCATGCGTCGCGTCGAGGGAACACCTGACCCTATCTCGCCCATCCCTCCACTAGCGGCTCCATGTCCACGAGAGGGTCGAGACGGCGCCGACCACGGCCAGGACCATCGTGATGAGACCGAGGCCGCCGAGAAGAGCACCCGCGACCACGCATCCGGCGGCGATCACCGCAAGGATCGGTCCCCGGTGTCCTCCCGAGCCTCGGCGCACTGCCTCCCCGGTGAGCATCCCCCACACGATGCCGATGAGGAAGAACCTGAGGCCCACAGCCCCAAGAAGGAGCCCACCCCCCACTCCGGCGAGCACTCCTGCCCCGACCGCCCCCGCGAGCTGCTTCGGCTTGACGTAGACGTACTGGCTGCGCTTGGGCTTGACACACACCGGGCACTTGTAGCCCACGGGCGTGAGGACCATGTCCTTCGGGCAAATGGGGCGTTCGCACTCCGCGCACCGCATCTCGGTCTCGACGCCAGGGTGAAACGAGCACTCCGCCACGCTTGCTCCTCGCTGCCGACGCCGATCGCCGGCATCGCGCGCCACGCCGTGCTGCCAAACGCAGCGGCCACGTATGCCGCTGCCAATCATATCCGAGGCACGTGCGCCCCGGCGGCGCGCGACGAGGGCGGGACGCCCCTAGGACGACGCTCGGCCCGCATACCAGCTGACGATCATGCCGACCCCGACCGCGACAACCATGAGCGGCCGGTCGGGTCGATGTCATGCGCCGCGACGTCGGCCGGTGCCTGCGCCGCAGCCCGATGGGGTTGTTGTACCTCCCTGCGTCCGGGCGGAATCCCGTTTGCTCCATGTCGTGCGAAGATACGTCCGCGACCAACGCCCATCGGCGACCCTGACTACCGGAAGGTCGAATGCTCTACCTCATCGTCTTCGTCTGCGGCAGCGCCTTCATGGGCCTCGAGCTCGTGGCCACGAGAGTCCTCGCCCCGTTCCTGGGCAACTCCATCTTCGTGTGGGGCAGCGTCATCTCGGTCGTCATGGTCGCCCTGAGTCTGGGGTACTGGCTTGGAGGCGAGATCGCCGACCGCCTCGGGGCATCGCGCATGCTGGCACCGGTGATAGCCCTCGCGGGGCTGCTCGCTGTGCTCGCCCCCGTGGCCGCGAAGCGCGTGCTTCCGACCGCCGCCGAGTTGGGGCCCCGGACCGGATCGCTCGTCGCGGCAGCCGCTATCTTCTTCCTGCCGGCGCTCCTGCTCGCAGTCGTCTCCCCCCTTGGAGTCAGGATCGCGGCGGGTTCGGGCCTCGCGCGTATCGGCCGGTCGGCCGGCGGCCTGTACGCGGTCTCGACCGCGGGCAGCATCGCCGGGACCCTCGCGACCGCGTTCTGGCTGATCCCGCTCCTCTCGCTCGAGCCGCTCATTGTGGGTATCGGTTTCGCGCTGTTCGGCACAGCTCTGCTCGCGCTCGCGCTGCCGGGGCTTGTCGGCGTCGACCTTCCCGAGAGCATGCCGGGAGACGCCGGTGCCTCCGTGAGCGGGGACGCGGGCCACCGCCGATCGCACATCGCTGTCGCCGCGGTTCCGGTGACGCTCATCGCGATCGTCGCGGGAGCCGTGGTGGGAGGGCTCGTG
>CAYWCB010000330.1:0-1731 GCA_964456615.1 uncultured Eubacteriales bacterium
CATCATGGACATGCTCGTCGGGGAGCAGCTCCCAAGGATCTGCTAGCCGCCTGAGCGCGGGCGGCTACGCTCGACTTCGGCGAGAAACGGCGCCTGCACGCCTGCGCTCAGGATCGCTGTCGCGGCCCACGGTTCTCACCTCCTCTGCCGAAGTGATCCACCGCCGCCGGTCGGGCCTGTGCGGTGCGCATCTCCTGCCGCGCACAACCAGCTCGATTCAGCATGGTCCGCCGCACTTCCCCTGGAAGAACGCGCAGGACCCGACCGCTAGCTACCAGCTATCTACCCACACACTTGGCGATCGCCCGGCACGCAGGGCCGCGAACGCGTACGAAAAGCCTGCCACACTCGGGGATCGGGCCCGCCCAAGAAGCCGCGGTATGGACCACCGCACGGAAGGACGGCCATGGCGGGCCGGCGCAGGGAAACCGCAGGAGATCGACGTCGACGCACACGAGGGCCCGGGCGACGCTCCGGCTAGAGCCCCACCCTTCGTTCGCTGCCCGTCTGAGTCGTGGAGTAGCCGCCCAGGCGACGGACCTCGGCCTCGAAATCCTGCTTCGTGAGACGTTCGAGGAGCCGCTGAACGCGCTCGTCGTTCATGCGGTCCTCCGGGATGATGAGGTCGTATCGCTCGTGCGCCAGAGGCACGAATGTGATGCCGCCCTGCTCGGCGGCCGCGCGGATACCCACGCTCGCATCCGCTTCACCCGAGCGCACGGCCCCGACGGCGTCCGCATGCGTCGACACCCAGTCCGAGTACCCCCTGATCTGTTCGATTGGGACGTGCGCCTCGTGCAGGGCCCAATCGAGCCAGACACGGGTACCGGAACCCGGATTCCGGTTGAGGAAGCGGGTGTCCGGTCTCGCGAGGTCCTCCAGGCCTTTCAACCCGAGAGGGTTGCCCGGAGCCACCAGTAGCCCCTGCTCGCGCTCGGCCACGGTGACCATCACGACCGGCTTGCCCGGGAACATGCAACGCGCGTGGAGGACATTGTACTCGCCCGTCTCGGGCTCGTAGAGGTGGCACCCGGCGATGTCGGCAAGGCCCTGGTGCAACGCAATCATCCCGTCGAGGCTGCCGACCGCTCCCGCCCATACAGGCGTCCCTCCGAGTCGCGTCTCCGCGGCGAGCATCGTCACGGCGAGATCGTCGCTGCCGAGCAGGATCAGCGCGTCGGAGGCATCGGGCTCGGGTGTGATCAGCAGACTCACCGAGTAGGCGGGCGCGGCTGCAGCGTATAGGTGCTCGGCGTAGTGCTTGTGCTGACGCACCTCGGCGAGGTGCACGAGACCGACGCGCTCGAGTTGCTTGACGTGATAGCGCGCCCACGATGCCGGCTTCCCGAACTCCCTTCCGAGGCCTGAAAGGGAGGCCGGGCTCGTCATCAGGCGCTTCAGTATCGCCCATCTGTTGGGGTCGGATACCACACGCAACTGCTCCACCTGAGAGATGATGGATGGGGTTTCCATAGGTCCGCTCTACTGGTACGTGGTCGCTGTCTACACGGCGCAGTTTGTCCGCGACCTGGCGAGGTCCGAGGCGGCACAGGCGCCTACAGCCGAATATAGGGCTTTCGGCGCGTTTGTTCACGCGCCCGCACTCTTGCCCCTCCACGTCGGACCGCCGTCTCGCCGCCGCCGAGGGCGGGCAGTGCGCTTGGATAGACTGGTCGTGGCAGAAGACGGGCGATCCGAGACCGGCATCGATGACGGCCGCCACGAGCGAGG
>CAYWCB010000331.1:0-1728 GCA_964456615.1 uncultured Eubacteriales bacterium
CGATACGGCTCACACCGGTGGGGTACTCGAGGCTGCCCGAGGAGCCGACCTGCTGCTCGCCGAGGCCACGCTGCCCGAGCAGTATGCGAACGCGGCACCCCATCTCACCTCGGCGCAGGCGGGCGTGCTTGCGCGCGAGGCGAACGTGGGCGCTCTGGTGCTCACCCACGTATGGCCGACCAACGACCGCTCGGCGATGGTAGAGGAGGCCGGTCTCGGTCGCCTCGGAGTACTCGATGTACGAGGTCAGCCCGGCCCTTCAGAGGAGGGACGACTGATGCCCCGTGCCGAAGGCAGGGCGCCGGACGAGCTTCGGCCGGTCCGCGTGACCCGCCGATACCTCAAGCACGCCATGGGGAGCTGCATCTTCGAGCTCGGCGACACGCGGGTGCTGTGCGCGGCGACCATCGACGAGAGCGTGGCGGTGTGGCGCCGAGGCAGTGGCCTGGGGTGGGTCACCGCCGAGTACTCGATGCTGCCTTCATCGACGCACCAGCGCGCGCGGCGTGAGGCGGCAACGGGGGTGAAGGGCCGCACGCACGAGATCCAGCGCCTCATCGGCCGGTCTCTCCGCTCAGTCGTCGACATGTCCGGGCTTGGTGGCGAGGTGACGGTCACCGTCGACTGTGACGTGCTGCAGGCGGATGGCGGCACTCGTACCGGTGCTATCACGGGTGCGTTCCTCGCGGTGCACGACGCCCTCTCGACCTGGCGTGACGTCGGCAAGATCGCGGAGCTGCCGGTATCCGAGTTCGTGGCCGCGACGTCGGTAGGCGTGGTCGACGGCGTGAACGTGCTCGATCTCGACTACGCGGAGGACTCGGTGGCCGAGATCGACATGAACGTGGTCATGGACGGTCGCGGCCGATTCATCGAGGTCCAAGGCACCGGCGAGCGCATGCCGTTCGATCGTGCAAGACTCGACGCGCTGCTCGATCTCGCCGTGATCGGGACCGGCAAGCTCATCGAGTTCCAGAAGCACGTCCTGAACAGCGACGGCGATGTCTTCGAGCTCTGAGCATCAGCCGGTCATCGAGCACCTGCCCGAGAAGCTCGTGGTGGTCGCCTCGCGGAACCCCGGCAAGCTGGCAGAGATAAGGGCGGCGCTGCCCTTCCCGCACTGGCGCTTCGTGTCCTCCTCGGAACTCGGCGACTGGCCGGAACCAGAGGAAACGGGCGTGACCTTCGAGGACAACGCCCGCATCAAGGCAGTCGCTGCCCGTGAGCGATTCGCCATGGCGGCGCTGGCAGACGATTCGGGCCTCGAGGTAGACGCGCTCGGCGGCGAGCCGGGTGTCGTGTCCTCCCGGTACGCCGGTCCGTGCGCGACGGACGCAGAGAACAACGCGCGCCTGCTGCTCGCACTCCAGGATGTGCCCGATGCCGAGCGCACGGCACGATTCCGTTGCGTCATGCTCTTCATCGACGATGACGGCTCGGAGATCGTGGCGACCGGCACCTGCGAGGGGCGCATCGAACACGAGCCGAGGGGCGAGAAAGGCTTCGGCTACGATCCGCTCTTCCAGCCCGACGCGGCACCGGGACGCCGCATGGCCGAACTCGACATGGCCGAGAAGAACGTGATCAGCCACCGGGGTGCGGCGCTTCGCAACCTGCGCGAGTCGATTCTGCGCGGCCACGCCGGTTGAGCGCATCGCTTCGCGCATGCACGTCCCGTTGCCTCACGTAAGAATGTCGTCGAACGACGCATTCGTTGACTCACAATAA
>CAYWCB010000332.1:0-1488 GCA_964456615.1 uncultured Eubacteriales bacterium
AGCGGCATTGATGACACTCGGACGGGGACCTTCGCAAGTGCCCTGGGGGAATCGGTTGGTCGACTCTCGCCTGCTCCGGACGAGGCGATGGTAGGCGAGGTGCGCGCGGCTGCAGCCTCCCTCGGGCTGTGGCCGGAAGACGCAATCGAGCCATGATTCTTCTCGTCATTGTCCTCGTAGCGGTCGCAGTCGGTTACGTGCGGGGCGGGCGACTCGAGGGTCTGTCTCGCGTGGCGTTCCGAGGAGCCGGCGCAGCCCTTCTGCTATTCGGGGTGCAAATGGTGCTTCGGCGGGGTGTCCTACTACCCCAGTTGTTCGGGACAGACTGGGTTGCCTGGCTCTGGTGTGGTGTTGCGCTCGGGCTGCTGGCACTTTGCGTCATGAACCAGCGCGTACCCGGCATACCTCTGGTCGCTGTTGGCATTGGCCTCAATCTGCTTGTCGTCCTGCTGAATGGCGGGATGCCTGTTGGAGGGTCGCTTGCAGCCTCGTTCGACATGAACCCAAATGCTAGCGTCATAGAGGGTCGCGGAGCGTTCTATGAGGTGGTGGAGACGGAGACGGTGATTCCTGCACTAGGTGATGTGATTCCGATTCCCGCGCCGCGGCCATTTCGATCGTTGGTGAGCCTTGGGGACTTGCTCATGTTTCTCGGGGCTGGAGTCCTCATAGAAGAAAGCATGTACAGGGGGCGGTACCGCCCCAGGCACGCTCTCGGACGGAGACAGACTCTCCTGTAGTTGGCGTCTTCACGAGCCGGGTCGCGACTCGAATGGCGCACTCCTGCGCCAACTCTCGGGATGCTACAATGCAGCAACCCGGTGCCCCTCGGGTGCAGAGCAGGAGGAGATCAATGAGCGCGGACGAAGGGTCCGTCCTCGGGGGCATCCCAGACTTCGGCGCTGTGGCGCAGCGTCCTCGGCTAGCTGGCCTAATCGCCACTCATGCGCCCGGCATGACTCTGATTGCCGCTCCCTCCGGCTACGGCAAGAGCGTGCTTGCGGCGCAGTACCTGTCGCTCGGCACTCTTAAGAGCGCTTTCTGGGTCGACTCGTCGCGCGCCGCTCTTGATTCGGAGTCCATTCTCCGGCGTCTGCGTCTTGAGCTGGAACTAGGGCACGGGAAGCGCGGACAATGCGAACCATCGATAGCAGCGCTGCGCGACAACCCCGAGGACCTGGCCGGATCGGTGGCAAGAGCAGTCGCCCGGCTTGGAGATCCCAGGGAGATTGCCATTGTCCTTGACGACTTCCCGGACGTGGATGCCGTCTCGGTTGCCTTCCTGTCTGCGCTTGGGAGGTCGTTCAGATGTCTGGGGTCACGGCTTCTGGTCACCACGCGGGCTATTGGTGTCGGCGAGTCATCCTGTCTCCACGACGCGCAGGTGCTCGACGCTGACGATCTCAGCCTGACCTTGTCCGAAGCGGCCCAGGTGGCAGCAGCGATTCTGGGGAGCCCAGTCGCCGAGCACGACGTGGCCTCACTTCT
>CAYWCB010000332.1:1498-1727 GCA_964456615.1 uncultured Eubacteriales bacterium
CCATCCAGCCACGTTCGCGGTGTTGTTGAGGCACGCGATTCTTGGCTCGGAGGGTTGGGCGGCGAAGAAGACGCCGTCAACCGACTTGCGGAGTCGACTCACGTTCCTTGCGAGCACCTCTCTTGAAGCGCCGGACCAACGTTGTCTCTTCGTGATGGCTCTGCTAGGGCGTGGCACCCTCGACGACCTTCGGACATGTGGATGTGACTCGGCGGTGAGGCGACTCGCC
>CAYWCB010000333.1:0-1709 GCA_964456615.1 uncultured Eubacteriales bacterium
TCTGGACGGTTCCGGTGTGGTCCAGACAGACACGGGCGTGCCGTTCTTCGACCACATGCTCGAGGCGTTCGGTCGGCACGGGCTCTTCGACCTGGCCGTGCGTGCCTCGGGAGATCTCGAGGTGGACGCGCACCACACCGTGGAGGATGTGGGCATCTGCATCGGCGAGGCGCTCGCGGAGGCACTCGGCGACAAGGCCGGTATCGCCCGGTTCGGCTCGTCGGCGGTACCGATGGACGAAGCGCTCGTTCTGGCCGCCGTCGACGTGTCCGGGCGGGGACAGCTGCACTACGCGGTCGAGGTGCCCGTCGAGATCATCGGGACGTTCGATACGACGCTGGCCAAGGAGTTCCTCGTCGCGATGGCCACCAATGCGGGCATCACCTTGCACGTTCGTTCGCTCGCGGGCGAGAACGCGCACCACATCGTCGAAGCGGCTTTCAAGGCAGCGGCACGGGCACTCGCCGATGCCGTCGCGCTCGATTCGCGCGTGAGCGGCGTGCCCTCGACCAAGGGGATGCTGTAGTGGACGGGGTGCGCGCAGCGGTGCCGTGCTCAGACAGTCCTCGGCAGCGGCGTCGCCGCTGCCTGCGGAACTGCGCCGGCCGCCTCCGCGCGCACCCCGTCTCCCGGCGTCCCGGTGACCCACGCCCGACCACCCCGCGCCGCATGACCCGGCGTGAGGCGCGTAGATGAGCGCACCGAGGGTCGCGATCGTCGACTACCGGATGGGCAACCTTCGGAGCGTCGAGAAGGGCTTCGAGCACGCGGGGGTCGCGGGTGCGCGCGTGACCGGCGATGCCGCCGACGTTGCCGGCGCCGCGGGGATCGTGCTGCCGGGCGTCGGTGCGTTCCGCGATGCGGCAGCGCATCTGCGCGAGAGCGGGCTGCGCGAAGCCGTGCTCGGGCGGGTCGCCGATGGCACGCCGTTCCTCGGCATCTGTCTTGGACTGCAGCTGCTGGCCGACGTCGGCTATGAGGACGGCGAGTGGGAAGGTCTGGGTATCGTTCCGGGCACATGTGAGAGGTTGCCGTCGGACGTGAAGGTGCCGCATATCGGCTGGAATACCGTCGACTACCTGCGGGAATCGGCGCTGTTCGAGGGCATCCCGGCCGGCTCCGCGTTCTACTTCGTCCACTCGTACCGGCTCGTACCGAACGACGCCGAGGCCGTGATAGGCGAGACGGAGTACGGCGTCCGCTTCGCTGCTGCGGTGCAGCGGGGCAACAACGTCTTCGCCGTGCAGTTCCACCCGGAGAAGTCCTCGGAGCTGGGGCTCAAGCTGCTCGCGAACTTCGGGCGTATCGTCGAGGGGGCGCACTCATGATCGTATTCCCAGCCATCGATATCCTCGCAGGCAGGGCGGTGCGTCTCTCGCAGGGCGACTACGAGCGCGTCACCGTCTACAACGAAGACCCCGTCCAGCAGGCGCGCGTCTGGCGCGAGCGTGGAGCGGACTGGATCCATGTCGTCGACCTCGACGGCGCTCGCGACGGCACGCCGGGCAACGTCGGCATCGTCGAGCGGATAGTGCGCGCCACGGGTGCGCGCGTCCAGGCAGGCGGCGGCATTCGCTCGCTCCAGACGCTCGAGCGGCTTGGCCCAACCCCGGCGCACGACCTGGTCGCGGCCGGGGGGCTGGGCGAGGCGACCGGCGAAGCCCTCGACGCGCTGCTGAAAGAACAGCAGGCGCTATGGCTCGGCACGC
>CAYWCB010000334.1:0-1700 GCA_964456615.1 uncultured Eubacteriales bacterium
TCGTCGTCGAGTGATGCAGGAGACGGTCGAGGATCGCCGTGGCGATCACCGTGTCGCCGGAGAACACCTCGCCCCATTCGCCATAGCTCTTGTTCGAGGTGAGCACGATCGAGCCCCGCTCGTAGCGGCGGCAGACGACCTCGAAGAGCAGCGACGCCTCGGGCGCGTCGAGCGGCAGGAAGCCCACCTCGTCGACGATCAAGAGGCTCGGGCGCACGAACCCCATGAGCCGACGCGAGAAGGTGCCCGCGGTCCGCGCCTCCGCAAGTGACGCCACCAGTCTGGCCGCGGTGGTGAACTTGACCGACAGCCGCCTTTTTGACGCCTCGATCCCGAGCGCGATCGCCAGATGCGTCTTGCCCACACCCGGAGGGCCCAGCAAGATCACGTTCTCCGCACGCTCGACGAACGCGCAAGTTGCCAATTCGGCCACCTGCTTCTTGTTGATGGAGGCCTGGAACGAGAAGTCGAAGCTCTCGATGGTCTTGCGTGCAGGGAACCCGGCCAGGCGCTGGATCGTGTCACAGGCTCTGGCGTCCGAGGCGTCGGATTGCGCCTGCAGGAGGGCCTCTGCGAAATCGGAGAACGACCACTCGCGCTGTGCCGCCTCCTGCGCGAGCGCGGGGACGAGCGCGGGCACGTCGGGCAGACGCAGCTTCTCGGACAGGTGCGCGAGCCGCTCCTCTGAAAGGCTCACGAGCAGACCTCTTCGTAGACGGAAAGCGGGCGCACCTCGACTCGGGGGGCTGTCTCGAAGCGGAAGACCGGACGGTCGGGCGCGTGCGGGAGCGCCGGCGCCCGCGACGGGATCCAGGGCAGCGCTTCCGAGACCGGCGTGAGTCCTTCGAGGGGCAGGCGCTCGGCGGGCACCGCGCCGGTGGTGGCGTGCACGCGCACGTTGGCCTCTTCGTCGAGCCAGGCGAGCACCCGGGCGTTCATGTCGTCGATGTCTTGGAACGTGCGGCCCACGAGAAAGGCGTCCTTCACGTAGCCGATCGTGCGCTCGACCTTGCCCTTGGTCTGGGGCCGGTACGGGCGGCACAGCTGCGGGCGGAAGCCGAAGCGCCCGGCGAAGTCGAGGAGCGCCTCGTTGAAGGTCGCGACCGTGCGGGAGTGCTTCAAGGCGATGATCTTGGCGTTGTCGTAGAGCACGCGGCGCGGCATGCCCCCGAAATACGCGAAGGCGCGGGCGTGAGCGGAGAGGAAGGCCTCTGAGGCGGCCGAGTCGGAGAACTCGACGTAGAGGTGGCGCGAGAAGCCCAGGAGCATCGTGAAGGCGTAGACCTTCGTTGGGATGCCACGCACCTCGTGGAGACCGAGCTCGGCGTAGTCGCACTGGGCCTGTTCGCCGGGTGGCGTCTCGAAGCGCACGACGGTCGTCTTGCGTGGCACGCGGTACTCGCGCGTGAAGTCCTTGAGTATCGAGATCTTTCCCTCATAGCCCTGGGCGCGGATCTCGTCGAAGAGGCGCTTCGCGGACAGCTCGGGGAACTCGCGCAGTCGCTCGAGCAGGTAGGCCTTGTATGGATCGAGCTTGCTCGGCATCTGCCGGCGGTGGTACTCGGGCGGGCCGTCTCTTCTGAGCGTGGCCTTCACGGTGTTGCGGGAGATCTGAAGCTCGCGAGCGATCGCGCTGATCGCGACGCCCGCCTTGTGCATCGAGACGATGTCCACCCATTCCTCCAGCCGAATCAACTGAC
>CAYWCB010000335.1:0-1698 GCA_964456615.1 uncultured Eubacteriales bacterium
ATATGGGGTTGCTTCAGACGTTCGCCTCGCAGGCAGCGCTCGCAATCGACACCGCTCGGCTGTACGGCAAGGAGCATCTCGTGGCGGCCACGCTGCAGAAGAGCATCTTGCCCGAAGACGTGCCGGAGTTCGACGAGGTCGAAGTCGCGACGGCATACAAGCCCGCCGGCGCCGAGGCCGAGATCGGCGGCGACTACTACGACCTGCTCAAGGCGCCGGACGGCTCCATTGTGCTTGCGGTCGCGGACGTGTGCGGCAAAGGGGAAGCCCGACAGACCGTGGAACAGTTGCGGGGCAAAGGTGTCGAGGCGGCGACGAAGACATCGATGCTGAAGTACTCGATCAGGGCGCTCGTGGCGGCGGGGTTCGGCCCCTCGGCTTGTCTCGAAGAAGTGAACAGCATGGTCGCCGCGAAGCAGGACCCGTCCGACATCCTGTCCGTGTGGTTGGGCTTCCTCGACGCGAAATCGAGGCGGATTCGCTGGGCCAACGGCGGTCATCCGCCGGCTCTGCTGCTCAGGGATGCAACGCGCGAAGTCGTTCGCATGGAACCGACCGGTCCCATACTCGGTGCGGCGGAAGACGTCATCTTCGGCGAGGAGAGCGTGGAAGTGGCGCCCGGAGACACCGTGTTGCTGTACACGGACGGCGTGACAGAGACGAGAAGCGAGGACAGGTTCTTTGGCGAAGGCCGAGTTCAACGTGTCTTGCGATACGGAGGGACGCCACAGAAGGTCGTCACGCGTCTGCTCGACGCACTCGCGCGCTTCGCGCCCGGCGACCTGCGGGACGACGTCGCGGTAGTGGTCATGCGCTTGCGAGGCGCGCCCGAGAACGGGAAGTAGTAAGGTACGGCTCAAACATGACGATGATTGGGCATTAACCAAGATATGTCGTATGAGATGAAACTCGCCCAAGAGCCCGCGTCCTCCGCCTGCGTCGCAGAACTGTCGGGCGATGTAGACATGGCGGTCGTGTCGGAGATACGGAACGCGTTCGAGGGTGTCTTGGACGCGGGGTGCCGTAACGTCGTCCTCGACCTCAGGCACGTCGCGTACGCGGACAGTTCGGCCCTGAGTCTCCTCGTCTGGCTCGACCAGCAACTCCGTCCTCTCGCGGGCAGCATGGTCCTTGCGGGGGCGAATCGCGACGTCACTCGCATCCTCGAGCTCTCGGGCCTCGTCCAGGTCGCTCAGAGTGTTCGTATGAGTCCGAGCGTTGCGGCCGCGCTCGAGGGACTCGGTCTGGCCGAGGAGTCAGACGTGCCCCTGTGGGCGGAGCATGTAGAGATGCCGGCCGACGTGACGGCGCTCTCCGCAACGCGAGAGAGCGTCTCGGGGCTGGTATCGAGACTCGGACTCGCGGACGCGGCGCTGTTCGACGTGAAGGTCGCTCTGGGCGAGGCTCTTGCGAACGCCGTGCGGCACGGGTCTCCCATGAACGGCCAGTCCGGTTCGATCGACGTCATCGTCGAGGCGTACCCCGACCGCGTCGTGATCAAGATCGTCGACCAGGGTTGCGGGTTCGACGGTGTCCACGCTTGCAGCGGCGACCTGTATGCCTCCGGCGGGCGGGGGGTCATGTTCATGCGCGCCCTCATGGACAGGGTGGACTTCACGCCGTCGGAGTCGGGGGGGACGATCGTGACGCTGGTGAAGCACCGCAGCGCGCTGCACGCCGACTAGCTCAGAAGCGTAC
>CAYWCB010000336.1:0-311 GCA_964456615.1 uncultured Eubacteriales bacterium
GGCGATGCTCATGGCCGCAGGCCTCGAACTCCCGAACAGCGTCTTCGCCCACGGTTTCCTGCTCACCAAGGGCGAGAAGATGAGCAAGAGCAAGGGCAATGTCATGGCGCCCGCCGATCTCGTGGCCAAGTTCGGCGTTGACGCGTACCGCTACTACTTCCTGCGCGATGTGCAGTTCGGCGTGGACGGCTCCATCTCGATGGAGGCGATGATCCAGCGCTACAACGGCGACCTCGCCAACGACTGGGGCAACCTCGCATCCCGTCTCTTCAACATGACCGAGAAGTATCTCGGCGGTCTTGTGCCCGAGC
>CAYWCB010000336.1:334-1694 GCA_964456615.1 uncultured Eubacteriales bacterium
GGCGCCGATCGCGAGATGCGCCAGATCGCCGCTGCGGTGCCGCGGTGCTACGAAGACGCGATGGAGCACCTCGACTACGCGGACGCGCTTGAGTGCGTGTGGGACCTCGTCAAGTACACCAATCGCTACCTCGAGGCCGAGGCGCCGTGGAACCTCGCCAAGTCCGATGGGGCGCACCACCGCCTCGAGGCCGTTCTCTACAATGCTCTCGAGGCCGTGCGCATCGCGGCGCTGTTCACGGCATCCGTCATGCCCTTCACGTCAGAGGAGGTATGGAGGCGGCTCGGTCTGGGCGATGTCGCCGCCGTGACCGACATCGAGTCCGCAGCAGCATGGGGCGGTCTGCCCGCCGGGAGCCGCGTGACCAAAGGCGAGCCCCTCTACCCGCGGATCTACGACGAGGGGGAGTGAGCGCCGCGCGAGCGGCACTCACTCGAGTCGCATGGGTACGGAAAGGCCGCTCGAGATCCCTCCGATCCGTGCGTCCGTGGCCGACACCCACGCGCACCTCGACATGCTCGACGATCCGGCAGGTGCGCTCGCGCGAGCAGGTCTGGCCGGTGTGTCGTTCGTGGTCACGGTCGTCGATCCTACCGAGGACGCCGAGCGGACTTTCGAGGAGCTCGAGGCGTGGCGCGTCGCAGCGTCGGAACTGATGGCTCGGGAGACAGCGGCGGCTGCAGCGACCGCGGGCGGGTCCGAGCCCCTCGAGACGCCCGACGTCCGGATCATCATCGGCGCGCACCCGCACAACGCCAGGGACTTCGACGCGGCCACAGCCGACCGGCTTGTCGCGCTCGCGACCAACCCGCTCGTCGCGGGCGTCGGGGAGATCGGACTCGACTACCACTACGACCACTCCCCGCGCGACGTGCAGCGCGCCGCGTTCTCCGAGCAGCTGCACGTGGCGGGACGTCTCGGCCTCCCGGCGATCGTTCACCTTCGCGAGGCGCACGATGATGGCGCGGCGATCATGCGCGAGGTCGGTCTGCCCGCCGAGGGCTGCGTTCTCCACTGCTTCACGGGTACTGTGGAAGCACTTGAGCCGTTTCTCGATATGGGGTGCTACGTGTCATTCGCGGGACCGGTGACGTTCAAGAAGGCGGATGCCATCCGAGACGCCGCGAAGCGCGTCCCGCTGGAGCGACTTCTTGTAGAGACCGACTGCCCGTTCATGGCGCCGGAGCCATATCGGGGCCGTGAGAACGAGCCGGCACTCGCGGTCTTCACGGCACGGCGCATCGCGGAGGTGCGCGGCGGGGTCGCCTGGCTCGGGCGCACGGGCCGGGTGACGGCGGGCGACGAGGCGGTCGCGGGCGAAGGACTGGAACTCGCCGCCGACGGCGTCTGCGAGATAGAC
>CAYWCB010000337.1:0-1685 GCA_964456615.1 uncultured Eubacteriales bacterium
GCCGAGAGCGAACCACCAGGATGTCCGCTTCCGGCCTCGGCGATCATCTCGATGATGTCGTAGCGCATGCGCGCGGCCTTGGCGCGGATGTGGGCGACGCGTTCAGGAGTAGGGGTGTCGAGCAGCACGGTCACGGTGACTCCAATCGGGGGGCGAGATCGCGATGCGGGGACGGATTCCACCATACCCGAGCGCATGCGGTCCCGTCCCCCGCTCGTGCTCAGAAGTTGTATCGTGGGTGCACGCTGTTCGTGGACGCCTCCCCAGCTGAGCGCAGGGCGCGATGCGCGGACGAAGCACCCGCACGATAGAAGGACGCACATGCCATCGATCCGACGCAGCGAGCGCTACCGTCAAATGGTGACCGTACTCATCGACGAAGGCTTCGGCACCGTGCTCGACCAGATCGGCATCAGGGCCTCTTGGGTCAGCGCCCTTCGCCGAGAGAAGCCGGGGCCGGACGCGGGCAAGGCGCCAGAGGTGCGTGTGCGACGCACGATGGAGCGGCTCGGACCGACGTTCGCGAAGATCGGCCAGCTGCTCTCGATGCGGCCCGATCTCATTCCGAGGGTCCTACGCGAACGAGCTCGCGAGACTCCTGGACGAGATGGAGCCGTTCGCCTTCGAGCTGGCGAAGGCCGAGATCGAGGAGACATTCGGGGAACCGCTCGAAGAGCTCTTCTCGGAGTTCGACGAGATGCCCGCGGCAGCCGCGAGCATCGGACAGGTGCACTTCGCCACATTGCCGGACGGAGCGCCTGTCGCCGTGAAGGTCCAGCGGCCTGACGTCCGCGAGATCATCGAAGCCGACCTCGACATCCTTCGCACGCAGGCCGCGCGCGTTCAAGGCCGGACCGACCTCGGCCGTCGCTACGACATGGTGGGACTCGTCGACGAGTTCGCAAAGGCGATCCTTTCCGAGTGCGACTACATCAACGAGGGCCGGAACGCCGAGCGCCTCGGGCGGATGTTCGCGGACAGCAACGACGTCCACTTCCCCAAGGTCTACTGGGAGCGGACCTCTCCGACGGTGCTCACGCTCGAGCGCGTCGAGGGCATCCCGTTCAACCGGCTCGAGGAGCTCGACCGGCACGGCGTAGACCGCCATGAAGCCGCTCGCAAGGGCATCGTCTGCTACTACGAGCAGATCTTCATCCACGGGTACTACCACGCCGACCCGCACCCCAGGAACCTGTTCGTGATGCCGGATGGACGTGTCGCCTTCACCGACTTCGGCCGTGCGGGTGACCTGAGCGAGCAGGCACGCAACCAGGTCGCCGATCTGCTCGTGGCGATCATCGACATGGACGGCGACCTTGCCACCGACATCCTGCTCGAGGTGAGCGGCAATGTCGCGGACGTCGACGTGGTCGGCTTGAAGCGCGACGTGAACATGCTCATCGGCAAGTACTACAACACGAAGCTCAAGCACGCGGACTCGCGCGAACTCGTGCTGGAGGTCCTGTCGCTGATCGGCAAGAACGGCCTGGGCGTCGAATCCGAGTTCGCGCTCCTTCTGACCACACTCTCGACACTCCAGGCGATGGGCCAGGCGCTCGATCCGGAGTTCCACTTCGTCGAGTCGGTGCAGCCGTTCGTGCGGCGCATCGTCGAGGAGCAGATCCAGCCAACGAAGCTCTCTCGGAACTTCCTCAAGATGTTCCGACAGGCGATGCGGGCCGCGC
>CAYWCB010000338.1:0-1684 GCA_964456615.1 uncultured Eubacteriales bacterium
TGAGCTCCGGGAGCTCGGCTACGGCGGTGGGCGGACGATCGTGGCGCAGTACGTGCACGAGCTTCGCGCCGAGCAGGGGGCGAGGCCGACTCGCAAGGTCAAACGGCGCTTCGAGACCGAGCCGGGCCGGGAGATGCAAGTCGACTGGTCGTCCTTCGACGTGAGCATCGCAGGCACGATCGTCACCGTGCACGCGCTCGGCTGCTTGTTGTGCGCGTCGCGCAAGCTCTACCTGCGACTGTACCGCAACGAGCGGCAGAGCACGCTGCTCGAGGCGCTCGCGAGCGCCTTCGAGTACTTCGGGGGCGTCGCCGCGCGGCTCGTGCTCGATAACATGGCCACCGCCGCCGTGCTCGGCCGCTACGGCCTCGATCGCGAGGTGCTCTGGCACCCACGCTTCCTCGCCTTCAACCGGCACTACGGCTGCGAGCCCTTCCCCTGCCTGCCCGGCGACCCCGATCGCAAGGGAAAGGACGAGAAGATCTTCCGACTCGTCTACGACGACTTCCTCAAGGGCACCGACTTCGCGTCCTGGGACGATCTCGACGCGCGGCGGGCCATCTGGCTCGACGAGACGCCGGCCGTGGGCAACCAACGAGTCCACGGGACCACGCGCCGCATTGTCAACGAGGCGTGGCGCGAGGAGCAGCCGTTTCTCATCCAGCTACCGGAGAAGCGATTCGCCGTGCACGAGGACGGCGTGCGCATCGTCGATGCCGACTCGACCCTCTCGATGCATGGCACGCGCTACACCGTCCCGTGCGCTCTCGCCAACCGCTCGGTGGCCGTGCGCATCTACGCCGAGCACTTCGAGGTGCTCGACCCCGAGGGACGCATCGCCTTCTCTCGGCGCTACGTCGCCGACCAGGACAAGGGGCGCCTTCCGATCGACAAGACCCACGATGCGGCGCTGCCGCGCCGAGCGCGCGGCCGCCGGGGCGAGCGACTCGACGAGGCGTTGCTCGCTCGCTTCCCCTCGCTCGGCGCCCTCGTGCAGGGCCTGCGCCTGCGCTTCAAGTCGCTCGCGCCCATCCACTACCGTGCGCTCATCCGGCTCGTCGACGGCTACGGCGAGCCGGCCTTCCTCGCCGCCGCCGAGCGCGCCCAGCGCCATCGGCGGTTCGACGCCACGGCCGTCCGCCGCATCCTCGCGCAGGACCACCCCCTGCCGGAGCACGACCGCCCCGCGCCGCTCACAGGCATCGGACCCCTCGTGCTCGGCGAGGTCGAGTCCGCCTCCCTCGATGGCTACGCGGACCTCGACAGCGCCGAGGCGCGCCCGAGCCCCAACACTCCCGCCAGCGACGCCGACCCGATGCCGGACGCCGACCAGGAGCCAACAGCCGATGCCCTCGAGCCGCCCGCCGCACCGCAGCCGGCTGCGCCTGCTGCAGCGCACGACGGGCAGAGCCCCGACGACAAGCAGATCCGCCATGGCTCGTAGTCCACGCCGAACCGCCGCCCCGAGCCCCCTGCACGAGCTCTCCGAGCTCGCGCTCGATCTCGACCTGACCGCGCTCGCCGCGAGCCTCGCCGATCTGCTCGGGCAGGCCGAGCGCGAGGCGCAATCCTATACCGACCTCGCGCTCGCCATGCTGCGCACGGAGGTGGCCGCGCGGCGCGCTCGACGCCTCGAACGCAGCCTCAAGCGCTCCCACCTCGGCAGCGTCGAGGGGCTCGACGG
>CAYWCB010000339.1:0-887 GCA_964456615.1 uncultured Eubacteriales bacterium
GGGCTCATCCGGGCTCTCTTCACTCGGCGCACATCCGCTTACCGCGAACAGCGACAAAACCAGACCGAGAGCTAACCCGACGAACAGGATCTTGCGCCACTTATCGGACAACTCCTGCCTCCTCTCATACAGGGATGAATCGGCATGCACATCTACCAGGCGATGCGACCTCTCGCGCCACGCTCCTCACACGCCCTTCAGGGGCAACACGCCGAATCCGCCGCGCCCGCCTGGCAGGCTCGGCCGACTGAGATGAGTGTCCCGCTAGTTGCATCGAATGGCAACCCCGGTTGCATCTTCCACTCCCCCCGATGGAAGTGCGTCCTGCGCGAGATGGAGACCCGGAGCGTTGGGCCTGAGAAGCGCGAAGGCGCCCGCGGGCGCCTTCGAGAGGGCGATGCATCGGCCGAGGGCTTAGGTGGATATGACCATGAGGACGAGGAGGCTGATACCGAATATCGTGGCGGCCACAATCGTAATGCGGTCGAGGTTCTTCTCGATGATGCTCGTGCCCGTCGACGTGACCGGCATCATCCCGCCAAACATCTCCGACATCCCGGCGCCCTTGCCCGAGTGGAGAAGCACGAAGACGATGATCGCGACCGCCGAGAGCGTGGTCGTGATGAGAGCGATGATCTCTATGGCCTGCACGTTTCCAGCTCCCGTCCTGAGTTCTGAGCGACCGCCGACGGCGCGGCAATCGCACGAGCGCCGAGCCGACGCGTCAGTATATCAGACGACTGGTTCCCGTCCACTCGGGCGGCTGGTCGAGTCCGATCGCGTCGACGAGGGTCGGCGCGACGTCACAGAGCGCACCCCCGGGCGCGAGGCCTCTCACGCCGTCGACGACGGCGATGAGAGGGACGTCGCCGCTCGTGTGCGCGGGG
>CAYWCB010000339.1:945-1639 GCA_964456615.1 uncultured Eubacteriales bacterium
CGTGATGAGGACCCCGCCGCCCTTCGACCTGAGCGCGGCGACGACCGCGCCCACGCCCGCGTCTACCGCCTCCACCGCGGCGATGGCCGCCCCAAGCACGCCGGTGTGGCCGACCATGTCGCAGTTGGCGTAGTTGACGATGTAGATCTCAGCCCGGTCCTCTTCGATCGCGGCCACGAGCTGAGCGGTGACCTCTCCGGCACTCATCTCCGGCTTGAGGTCGTACGTCGCTACCTTCGGGCTTGGGACGAGGCATCGCTCCTCCCCCGGTTTGGGCGTCTCCGAGCCGCCGTTCAAGAAGAACGTGACGTGAGCGTACTTCTCGGTCTCGGCGGCATGGAACTGCCGAAGCCCCGCTTCCGACAGCACATCAGCCAACACGCAGCACCCGAACTCCTTGGGGAACGCCACCGGCGCCGGGATCTCGGGGTCGTATTCCGTGAGACACACAAAATGCACTGACGGCGTGACCGGCCGGATGAAGCCGCCAAACGCCGGGTCCACGAACGCGCGGGTGATCTCGCGCGCGCGGTCCGGCCGGAAGTTGAAGAAGATCAGGGCGTCCCCGTCCTCAGCGCGGACAGGGAAGCCGCCCGCGGAGGCGATGAGTGTCGGCTCCACGAACTCGTCGGTCACGCCGCGGTCATACGACGCACGTATGGCTTGCGTCGCCGACTCCGCCATCGGGCCGTCG
>CAYWCB010000340.1:0-1636 GCA_964456615.1 uncultured Eubacteriales bacterium
GATCGGGCAGGAACACCGGGCCCCAATGTGGATCGCACTTGGTCATGATCGTGCCGGCCAAGCCGTCCGATGTGAGCCGACCGTAGCGCCTCGTGTGATCGGAGCGTCGGGCGCGTTGCATCCCCGCCGGGAGTAGGTGGTAGGGTATGTCCCTCCACGAGCCGCCAGGGGGGATGTGTTTCATACGCTCGGCATTGCGCGAGGACAATCTGGCGGCAACGTGGTTGTACACAACGCCTGACGGATTCCGTAGAAGCCGTGAGTACTCGGAGATGGCAGGCCTGTCGTACGGCAGTTCCTCGGCGCCCTCGCCCATCTGGAGTCTTGGCAGATCGCCGATCGCGTCGGCGACAGTCACGGGGGGGTTCAAGTTCCTTCTATCATGTTCGTCGAGGCGACACGTCATCGAGCCACCCCCGGCGAAGTTGGCACGCTTGCGCACGTAGTGCGTGGGGTAGGGCAGCACCGGGGGACCGCCCTCATGGGAGCCAAGAACGATCAGGCGCCACCGCTCTTGTGGCACCCCATAGTGCGCCGCGAACAGGACTCTGGCGTTGACGGAGTAGCCGTGCCGTTCAAACTCGGAGACCACCAGATCGAAGACACGACCCCCGTCAAGTGAAAGCATCCCTGGCACGTTCTCGAACATGAAGGCCCGAGGTCGGAACTCATCCAAGAAACGCACGTAGTGTCGGAACAGGGCGTTCCTCGGATCCTCAAGGAAACGATCAGGTGCGTTGATGCTGAAGCCCTGACATGGAGGGCCACCAACCAGCACATCCAACTGCCCCGTCTGAAGACCGAGGTCCCGCTTCACGGATGCGGCGTCTACGTCTTCGATGTGTCTGCCGTCCGCAACGGCACCGGAGTGATTCCGCCTGAAGGTCTCAAGTGCCCATGCCGCGGCGTCGTTGCCGTAGAGGCATTCGTACCCAGCTCGTCTGAAGCCTTCGGTGATCCCGCCGGCGCCGCAGAACAGGTCGAGTGTGGTGGGACGCGCCGCGCTGAGCCGCTTGCTCCTAGCTGCCAATCGAACCTCCGCAGACTCGAGTTCCTTGCAGTCTACACTGCCTACCCTAGACCATCGCGCTGACAAGGTTGTAGGAGGCTGGTGCCGACCGCCACGACGTGCAAGCTACTCGACAGCCCTCTCGTGCGGCGCCAACATCTCCTCGGCCACACCCCACAACGGCTGCCGATCACCCGCCTGCATCACATGCCCCTCGACCGCTTCAGCCTGTCGACCGAGTGGTATCCGTCGCGCGTGCCCGCCTCCTGCACGTCGCGGGCGACCCCGTAGACGTACTCGGCGGACTGCTCGGGGGTGGCGGCCCTGACGGCGTACACGACCTTGATGAGCGTCGCGGGACGAGGTTCGGCTCGGAGTCGAGGATCTTCGTCTACACGATGCCCGCATGTGGATGTTCATGGGCACCGGGCTTCGCGCGTTGAACTCGCGGGCGAAGACCTGCACCGCCCACTGCCACCGGTCGAGCGCGAGGTTGGCCTCGAAGCCCTCGGCGATGATCGTCCGCTGCTGCGCGATCGCGTTGGCGTTGACTCCGCTGCGGATTCCGGCGCAAGCCGAACACGAAAACGCCGGCAAGCCGAACGTTTTTCGGCCCCTGCGGCGTGA
>CAYWCB010000341.1:0-1621 GCA_964456615.1 uncultured Eubacteriales bacterium
GTAGCCGGTATCGGTCGTCGAGACGACGATGCCGCCCACATCGATCGTCTTGCCCAGGGGAGCGGCCGCGCCGACGGTGTCGGCAGGGCTGAGGTAGGCCGGTCGCCTCTCCGCCATGCTCGTTCCGATGATTGCGGCGACGACGAGTAGCACGACGCTCACAGTGGCTAGATGTACTGCCCAGACACGTTGTTGAGTCGGGGCACCCTCGAGATCGGCGGTAGGCCACCGAGACCACCGTGCGGACGATGGTGATTGTAGCGATAGACCCACGCGAGGAGCGCCGAGAGGCGCTCCTTTGCTTGCATAGGGTTTCCGGTACGCCCAGCCGTTGAGCATCAACCGGATGAAGCGCTCCGCCTTGCCGTTGGTCTGTGGGCGGTAGGGCCGGGTATGCGAACGCGTGACACCGTGGTCCGCGAGTGTGGTGAGCTGGACCTTGGAGGAGTACGACATGGCGTTGTCGGTGAGCACCCGCTTCACCGTGATGCCGTGCCCCGCATAGAACGCGATCGCACGGCTTGTGAAGCCCGCCACCGTCTCGGCCCGCTCGTCGGAGTGCACCTCGGTGTAGGCGAGACGTGAGTGATCATCGACGGCGACGTGGATGAAGTCGTGCCCGATCCCGCGAGCACGCTTCTTGGCGAGCCTTCCCCCGAACCTCCAGCCGCCGCCCTCGCCGAGGCGCCCGAGCCTCTTCACGTCGATGTGGACGAGGTCGCCGGGGGCGGCGTGTTCGTAGCGCACCCCTGGTTCGGGCGGTTCACGGTCGAGGTCGCGCAGCCTCGCCAGTCCGTTCCGGGCGAGCACCGCATAGACCGTGGAGCGCGGGATACCGGTCTCCCAGGAGATGTAGAGCGGACCCTCGCGAAGTGAGCGACGTCGGAAGATCCGCGCGATCGTGCGTGCATCGACGCGAGGGCGTAGTCGATGCGGCCGGCTGGAGCGGTCGGAAAGATCGCCGCACTCGCGAAACCTGCGCAGCCACTTGTGAGCCGTCTGTTCCGAGACGCCGGCGGCCGCAGCCGCCTCATTCACCCGCCAACCGTCCCGATGAACTCGGACGCAGAGCAGTTCCCTGCCGTGCACGGTCAAGCGCGCGTTACGATGACGCATGAGGGCCCTCCTGGTTCAGTTGTTGGCTTGAGCACCTACAACCGAACGGGAGAGCCCTCACTCTGTCAACTCAACAACCTATGTGGGCAGTACACCTAGAGCGAGCCTGACAGTCAGCATCAAGAGCCCGCCTTACGCGCTCCAAAGCTCCCCGGCGATTGCGAAACCGCTGTTCGACGGCGTATACTTGCACTTGGGGCGTAGGGAGCAGGGGCTTCTTGGGTACGAACTCCTTGTAGTCGACTGGATCGGCTGCCTTGACATCCTGCAAAATCGTGGATCTGCAATTGGGAGGCGTGGATCCGTCGGCGCAAATCGCGGTCACCTCAGCCGACGGGGAGTCAGTGGTGAAACCGGCCCGTTGCGACGTATGTCGTCCGAACTGAGACGCCGTCGCCACTTGGGCTGGCAGGACCCGGACTGGCGCGGCGGGGGAGGTGAGCGCGAAATGGCACGCACTATCCATGCGCGCCCAGACTGGATCCGGTTCTTTTCGGCGCTTCTC
>CAYWCB010000342.1:0-1616 GCA_964456615.1 uncultured Eubacteriales bacterium
GCCCTCGGCGGTGTAGAAGACACGTCCCATCTCGTAGAGGTGGACGTTCCCGCTCCCGCGCCGCTGGTTGTACGACACCGATCGCAGCAGTCCCGGCAGGAGCGTCCGCCGCATGACCGACTGCTCCACCGACATGGGGTTCAGGAGCTCAACCTGCAGTTCGTCGGCGGGAAGGTACCAGCCGAGCCTGTCGAGATCGGCCGGATCCGAGAGGGCGTACGTCATCGTCTCGTTCAGGCCCGTCGCGCGGAGCGCGCTGCCGATCCGCACTCGCCAGCGCTGCTCGGCGCTGAGCCCGCCCACGCGCCCGCGTCCGCCAGGCAACGTGGGCGGCACCTGATCCATCCCCCAGACCCGCACGACCTCCTCGATGAGGTCGACCTCGCGCGCAAGATCGGGGCGGAATGGCGGCGCCTGGACCGTGAGCGCCGTTGCGTCCGTGCTGCTCACCGTGCAGCCGAGCGCATTGAGAATGCGCTTGGCTTCTTCGGCCGAAGGCGATGCTCCCAGGAAGTCACGCAGACGGTCGAGGCGCAACGTGAGCGACCGCTCGTCGAGCGGGAGGGGGTACGCGTCGACGACGCCCGGGGCGACCTCCCCACCGGCAAGCTCGGCCATGAGGTGGGCTGCGCGGTCCGCGGCGGCGTCGCACGCGGTGCGGTCCACTCCTCTCTCGAAGCGGACCGAGGCCTCCGACACGAGCCCGAGCGCACGGCTCGTGAGGCTGATCGACGCCGGGCCGAAGCAGGCCGACTCGAGCAGGATGTTCGCAGTGCGCTCATTCACCTCGGTCGACTCGCCACCCATGACCCCCGCGAGGGCTATCGGCCCCGACGAGTCGGTGATGAGCAGCGTGTCGGTGGTGAGCCTGCGGTCCTGGCCGTCGAGCGTGACGAGCGTCTCGCCCTCACGCGCGCGGCGGACGACGATGGACGACACGCCGTTCGCGTCTCTCGCGAGCAGGTCGGCGTCGAAGGCGTGCAGGGGCTGGCCGAGCTCGAACATCACGTAGTTCGTGATGTCGACGATGTTGCTGATCGGCCGTGCGCCGGCGGCGATGACCTTTTCGGCCAGCCACTCGGGCGACGGCCCGATCTTTACGTTGCGAACGAGGCGCGCGGTGTAGCGGGGGCACAGTTCGGGCTCCTCGATCGAGACGCTGACGCTGTCTGCGGCGGCCTCGCCCGTCTCCAGAGGTGTCGACGAGGGCACGGTGGAGACCTCACCGAGGATCGCACCGACCTCCCGCGCGACGCCGGCCATCGACAGGCAGTCGGGGCGGTTGGGCGTGACCTCGAGTTCGAGCACGGTATCGGCGAGCCCGTGATACTCCGCGAAGGGTGCGCCGACCGGTGCGTCGGCGGGAAGGACCATGATGCCGCTCTGGTCGGTGCCGAGCTCGAGTTCAGCGGCCGAGCAGTTCATGCCCTCGCTCGGCACACCTCTGAGCTTCGCCTTCTTGATGGTCACGCCGTTCGGCAAAGTCGCCCCCACGAGCGCGACGGGCACCTTGTCGCCCGCTTCGAAGTTCTGCGCGCCGCACACGATGCCGAGCGGTTCACCGGTGCCGATATCGACTCGGGTCACCCAGAGCTTGTCGGCCTCGGGATGCCGCT
>CAYWCB010000343.1:0-1604 GCA_964456615.1 uncultured Eubacteriales bacterium
ATAGCCAACGTGGCCGAGCTCCCCGGGATCGTCGGCGAGGCGATCGCCATGCCCGACATCCACAGCGGGTATGGCTTTCCCATCGGCGGAGTGGCCGCGTTCCGTCGCGACGGCGGGGTCGTCTCGCCGGGAGGGGTGGGATACGACATCAACTGCGGCGTTCGCCTGGTGCGAACGGCCGTGCCGGCGAGCGACGTGATGGGGAGGCTCGAGCTTCTCACCGAGCGGCTGCACCAGGCGATCCCCTCCGGTGTCGGCTCGAAGAGCCATCGCAAGCTCTCGGACGCGGAGCTCGATGACGTGCTTCGCAGGGGAGCGCGCGCGGTGGTGGAGCGGGGCTTCGGCAGCCCGAGCGACCTCGCCCACATCGAGGACGGTGGCACCCTCGCGCTGGCCGATCCCGACAAGGTCTCGCCGCGCGCCCGCGAGCGCGGGCGTCCGCAGCTCGGCTCTCTCGGATCGGGCAACCACTTCGCCGAGCTCGGACGGGTCGCGGAGAGCTACGACGACGAGGCCGCCCGAGCGTTCGGTCTCGAGGTCGGACGGCTCACCCTGATGATTCACTCGGGCAGCCGAGGGCTCGGCTACCAGATCTGCGACGACTACCTGCGAGCCATGCAGCGCGCCTCGGTCAAGTATGGCATCGCCCTGCCCGACCGACAGCTCTGCGCCGCACCTCTCGGCTCGCCGGAAGCGAATGCCTACCTCGGCGCGATGGCGGCGGCCGCGAATTTCGCCTTCGCGAACCGGCAGATGCTGACGCACTTCGCGCTCGAAGCGCTCGTGGTGGGCCTCGGCACCCGTGCGCGCGCGATGGAGGCCGCGCTCGTCTACGACGTCTGCCACAACATTGCGAAGCTCGAGCACCACGAAGTCGACGGCCGGTCGGTCGAGCTGTGCGTCCATCGCAAGGGAGCCACGCGCGCGCTCGGCCCGGGCCACGTGGATCTGCCCGCCGAGTACCGCGCGACCGGGCAGCCCGTGCTCGTCCCGGGCGACATGGGTCGCTATAGCTTCGTGCTCGCCGGCACCGTCGGCGCCGAGCGCCGCACGTGGGCGTCGAGCTGCCACGGAGCCGGACGACGCATGTCTCGCGCGGAGGCGAAGCGTCGGAGCCAGGGCCGGCCACTCATCCGAGAGCTGCGAGACCGTGGGATCTGGGTGCGGAGCGACGCGAAGGGCACGCTGTACGAAGAAATCCCCGAAGCCTACAAAGACGTTCAGGACGTCGTCGACGTGGTCGACGGCGCGGGCCTCGCGCGCAAGGTCGCCCGCATCGATCCTCTGGTCGTCATCAAGGGCTGAGCACCCCTGTCCAGCGACGCTCGGTTTCTCCGTGACGCTCGATACGGCGCTCGGCTCGAGCCTGGCGCGGGGCCAGACTGGTCAGATCGTGGCGCCGCGCGGCACCACCACGACGTAGTCGCCCGTGGCGGCGATGGTCTGCGTGGCGAGGCCTCGGCGCTCGTCGGCGGCGCGGTCGTAGCCGATGGTCGTGTTCTCGTTGATGGTGGCCATCCGATCGACGATCGCATTGCGAATTCGGCAGCCGCGCATGATGGTCGACTCGGCCCAGACGCCCTGCCGCATGCCGCCGCCCATCA
>CAYWCB010000344.1:0-1603 GCA_964456615.1 uncultured Eubacteriales bacterium
CGCAAGCGCGTTGTCAACGCCCAGCGCTCCCACATCAAAGACCCTGGCCGGCTGCTCGCCGAGTTGGATGACGCGGCGGCGGTACGCCTCAGTGGCGGTGAAATGCAGCAACGAGAGCTTGGTGATGGCGTGGCGGACACCGTCGTCCAGCGCTCCTTCGGTGAGCTCACCGCCGTGGATGTGGGCGATCGGGATGCGAAGCAGGTAGGCGGCGGTCGCCGCCGCCAGGGCCTCGAACCTGTCACCGAGGATGACCACCGCGTCCGGGGCGAGACGGGCCAGAGCATCGGCAAGCGAGATCGTCCCAAGACCGGTCGACTTGGCCGCGCCTGCGTCAGAGTCGCTTGAGAGCAGCATCTCGACGCGCTCGTCCACCACGAACCCGTCGGCCTCGATGAGTGTCACGGTCTCGCCGAACGCTGGCGACAGATGCATGCACGTCGCCACCGTGCGCAATTGCAGATCCTTGTCCTCTGCGATGAGGCGCATCAGCGGGGAGAGCAGGCCGTAGTCGGCCCGGGTGCCGGTCACAACGCAGATGGTCCTCACAGCTCGATCGCCTCGTCTCTCGCGAAGTCTCGCGGGGCCCGCTTTCCCACTACATCGTCCCAGAGCATGGGACTCATGCCCGTCCCTGGGCGCTTCGTCGTCAAGTTGTCATCGGTGAAGATCTCGCCGGAGACGATGGATCGGGCCGCGACGATACTCGTGCGGGCCGCGCGCGCGTTCTCGATCTCGCCCGGTGCCGGCTTCTTCTCCGGGCTGCCGAGCGCCTCTTCGACCACGCGGATCGCCGAGACCATGGCGGTGAGCTCGTCGGGCTCGAGACTCGCCCGGTGGTCCGGCCCCTCCATCGCGCGATCGAGGGTGAAGTGCTTCTCGATGACGCGCGCGCCGAGCGCGGTTGCCGCGATTGGCACGGCGATGCCCATGGTGTGATCCGAGTATCCGACCTCGATCTCGAGCTCCTCGGCAAGCGTGCACATGGCACGCAGGTTCACGTCGGCCAGCGGCGTCGGATACTCCGTGGTGCAGTGGAGCGCCGTGATGCGGTTCTTGGCGGTGCCGGCCGTCACGAGTGCGTCAATGGCAGCGGCCACCTCGGCAAGCGTCGCCATCCCCGTCGACAGGATCACGCGAACACCGAGCGAGCCGACGCGTCTGAGCAGCGGAAGGTCCGTGACCGCACCTGAAGGCAGCTTCATCTCGCTGAGCCCGAGCCGTGCGAGCATGTCGGCACTTGAGGGATCGAAAGGTGCCGAGAGGAAGTCGATACCCCTGGCGCGAGCGCGCTCGATGAGAGCCACGTGAGCGTCCTCGCCAAGCTCCAGACGCCGGATCATCTCGAGCTGCGACTCGTCCTGCGACGTCGTGTCGAGCTGATAGGCGGCCTTGGGCGCATCGGCGGCCACCAGCGAATCGGCAACAAAGGTCTGGAACTTGACCGCGTCGGCGCCGGCCCGGGCCGCCGCGTCCACCATCTCCAGGGCGGTCGCGAGCGAACCGTTGTGGTTGACGCCCGCCTCGGCGATGACGTAGACGCGCTTGTGAGGAGGCGCGATCATGCGCGCTCGCGGGTTTCTCGCGCGGGATTGCCGAGGGT
>CAYWCB010000345.1:0-700 GCA_964456615.1 uncultured Eubacteriales bacterium
GGCTCGCCGCTGCCGAGGGCTTCTCGCACCCGGAGCTGCCGAGGCTGATCTCCGCGAGCGTGGAGCTCGGCGTCCAGCGGCTGAAGCTCAGCACCGCCGGTCCCGCACTTGCGCACGCGCAGAACGCCGCCGGTTCACTGGACGCGGGCCTGAGGCATGTCGAGATCGTGACGACCGGCGCCGATCAGCCGGCGGATGCCGAGTGCTGTGTGTCCGGCTTCGGCGCTGTGCGGGACGGGATCGGGGCATTCCTTGGAGCCGCTTCGGCGAGGGATCTCCCAGTGGCGGTCGTGGGCCGCATGCTCGCCTGCCCGCACACGCGCGATGACGTCCCTTCGACGGTGGCGGCGCTGGCAGGGGCAGGGGTAGTGGCCGTGACTGTCCAGTTCACGGGCGAGGGGGCCGAGATCGACCCCGCATGGCTCTCGTCCGTCGTCGACTCGGGCGTCGTCAACGGCGCGTGGGGGCAGTTCGAGGTACCCGGGGGCCACACGGGCCCGGGCCCTTCTCCGCTACCCGGCCTTACCGCCGCCGCGGCGCGCGCATGGACGGACGGCGCGGTGCCGGCGTGAGTGTCTCGGCGCTCAGAGTCGCACTCGTGGGAGTGAACTCGCCGGGGTATCGCTCGCTCGCCCTGGGGTATCTGCGCGCCTACGCGCAGGCCGACCCGAGGCTCGAGACCGTGTCCTTCGCGACACTC
>CAYWCB010000345.1:710-1598 GCA_964456615.1 uncultured Eubacteriales bacterium
GGACACGTCGGTGGACCCATGGTGGATCGCCTATCGCGTCCTCGGACTCGATCCGCGCCCTCACGTCGCGGCGTTCTCGGTCCTGTGCTGGAACGCCCGGCAGGTGTACGAGGCCGCGCGCGTGCTCAAGGAAGCGTGTCCCGGGATGCTTGTGGTGCTCGGCGGGCCTGAGGTCGGACCGGTCCCCGCGCAGGTGCTGACCGCGAACCCCGGGGTGGATGCCGTCGTGAGAGGGGAGGGCGAGGTCACGTTCGCCGAGGTCTGATGCGGATATCGGGGAAGGCGTAAAACGCGCCGCGCGGTTCGAACGCGGGCGCGGGTTCCGCCCCGGATCTCTCGGATATCGACGGCGTCACCACACGCCGAGGCGACGAGATCGTGGCCGCGCCCGACCGCGACCTCATCGAGTGCCTGGATTCGATCCCCTCGCCCTACCTCACCGGGGCCATGGTTCCCGTGGATGGTGCCACGTACCTCGAGACGTACCGGGGCTGTCCGCACCGATGCGCGTACTGCTTCGAGGGCAAGGGATACGGTCGTGTCAGGCGCTTCCCCAACAAGCGAACGGCCGCTGAGATCCACGCGGTGGCATCAGCGCCACAGATCAGGTCGTTCTCCTTCATCGACCCCGTGTTCAACCTCACCGAAGAGCGCCTCGAGTGGCTCTCGGACCACCTCGCTCCGCATGCCGAGCGCGGTGTCCGCCTGCACACCATCGAGGTCGACGTGGAGCGTGTCGGCCCGAAACAGGCCGCGCTGCTCAAGACCGCCGGGGTCGCCAGTGTGGAGACGGGCCCGCAGACGATCGGGGGCGCGGCGCTGGGTGCGTGCCGTCGGACCTTCGACAGGGAGCGCTTCAGTGCGGGTGTGAGCGCGCTCAGGGATACA
>CAYWCB010000346.1:0-1593 GCA_964456615.1 uncultured Eubacteriales bacterium
CTTCGACGGCCGGACCCTCCCCGCAGCCGCCACCGAGCGCGGGGTAAGCGCCCGACGCTTCTCATCGGCGCCGCGACACCGAGGTCGTGACCGAAGCGAATAGCCCCGAGGTGGGGAACACTCGTCGTGTGGATCGCGCAGCCGCCCGGCTGGGTGGCGCATTCAGGGGAGCGTCCAGAGGAGGAGCCATGGGCACATACGTTATGCTGTCCACGCTGACCGAGAACGGGGCCAAGACGATCAAGGAAAACCCCGATCGCATCATGGAGGTCGATCGAGAGATGACGCAGTTCGGGGTGAAAGTGTTGCACCAGTTCGCCGTCCTCGGCGCCTTCGACTTCGTGACCATACTCGAGGCGCCGGACAACGTGGCAGTCGCCCGGGCCTCACTCGAGCTCGGATCGCGAGGCAGCGTCCGGGTGACCACCCTTGCGGCCATCCCTGTCGAGGAACTCGTGGAGGGTCTCGGCTCGTAGGCAGGCGCGCGAGTCAGCTTGGCCCGGGATCGCCGTCCGTCCACTGCCGCGCGAGTCAGCTTGGCCCGGGATCGCCGTTCGTCCACTGCCGCGCGGTACTCCCGTTCGGTCAGTAGCCAGAGGGCGAGAGCCGGCGCCGATCGCTGGGTATCATCAACGCACCCCGATGTAGGAGTGCAAGTGGCTGGCGAATCGTCCGGTTGTCCGGGCCAAGACCTGCGGTGGCTCGAGATCCATCAGATCGCGTGCCCTGGATGTGGATACGACGTCGAGTTCTTCTCCGACGAGAGGACGCGCCCGTGTCCCCGATGCGGTCTGCGGGTCGACCGCCTGCGTGAGACCAACTGCGCGGACTGGTGCGCCGCGGCCGCCACGTGCGCCCTCTTGCGCGGGAGTGCCGACGACAGCGAGGGCAAGGAGCCTTGATGGCCGAGAACAGACCCGCCCAGACACTGGACTGCATCGGACTGCTCTGTCCTGAGCCTCTGTTCCAGACGCGCCAGGCCATCGACTCAATCGAGGCCGGGGAGGTTCTGGAGGTCTTCGCGGACGACCCGGCGGCGGAGGAGGACCTCACCCGTTTCGCCAAGCGGACGGGTAACGAGATGGTCTTGGTCGAGGACGAGGGCGATCACAAGCGGTTCCTGATCCGTCGCGGCGGCTGAGGCCAGACAAGTATTCGGAGACGGGAGACGGTCATGAAGGACGAGAAGATGATCCTCTACGTGCAGACGAGCGATATGCCGCAACGTCAGTACACGCCGCTAGTGCTCGCTCAGACCGCGGCGGCCATGGACCTGAAGCCCGTCGTGTACTACCTGGGCATGGGCCTGACGGTGCTTCGCCCCGGCGAGTTGGAGAAGATCCAGCTCGGCACCTTCCCCAGCGTGCGAGAGATGATGGACAAGACGCTTGCGATGGGCATACCCGTCTACGCGTGCGAGGCCTCGAAGCAGATGCTCGGGTGGGACACGGTCGAGCTCATCGAAGGCGTGAAGATCGTGGGAGCCGGCACGCTGAACGACCTAGCGCTGGACGCGAGCGCGACGATCTGCATCTAGTGATGCCCCCATCGAGCTCTTCGCCCCAGGCGGCCCCCCGCGGGAAGGATTTGGCG
>CAYWCB010000347.1:0-1589 GCA_964456615.1 uncultured Eubacteriales bacterium
CGGTCCGGTGTCTCGAGACCGCGTCTCGGGCGCTCGTGAAAGATCGAGGCTAGCCATGACTCCTGGGAGATCGAGCTACCTCGCGCGGCGAGCGTTCCACTGTCGTTGGATACCACCCATCCGCTCGCGTTGCGAAGCAGATACAGCGTGATGGAGTAGTCGGTGTTGTCTTCGGGGCTAACGTTGGTCACGGCGCGAGTGCCGCGCACCTTCAGCGAGTGCACGACGAACTTCCCGTCGTAGGCGAGGTAGATACGTCCCGCGTCCATGATCGCTGTTCGCTCCGCAGTGCCTTTCGCCGGAGTGTACGTCTTGCTCGAGCCGCTGGATGACGACGAGGTGGTCTTGGTCTTCTTGGGTGGCGGCGGAGCAGAGGCCACGACGACGCGGACTTGAGCGCCGGGGGCCACGGCCGCCGAAGGGGCCGGGTCCTGGGACACCACGTGGCCGACAGTCGCCCCCTTGACTACCTTCGTCGTGCTCGAGAGCTTGAGCCCCACCACAGCAGCCGCCGCTTGCGCGCCGCTCACGTCCAGCCCGACGAGGTTCGGTACCTCGACCGGCTCGGGCCCTGCCACGGTCAGGACGACTACGTCGCCTTGCGACGCCCGTGAGCCCGCCTTGGGTTCCTGGGAGATGACCGCACCTGCCGCCCCAGTGGCATCCGGGTCGTAGTCGACTCTCGCAACCGTGAAGCCCTCGGACTTGAGCCGTTTTGTCGCCTGCTCGGCGGTGAGCCCTCGGACATCAGATACCGCCGTGCCGCATCCGACGAGAAGCACAGACGCGAGCAGGGCCCCAGCCAGCGGGAGAAGAGCACCGAATCGCTTCACGAATCCCACCCCCAACAAGACCGCGGCCAGACCGAGATCAAGTCCTCCTGAAGCGGCTCGAATGGAGCACACCCTGCTCCACGCGCGCCATCGCTAGCTATTCTGCGTCGACACTCCCGCACCTGTCACGCCGTTGTGCGGTGATTCGATGGACTCGTTGCCCCGTTCGGATGCCTGCCCGAGCTGGCCTAGTACCTCATCCAGATGGGTGATGCCACATTCCCGGCAACGAAGCGCCCCCGGCTACCGTCAGTGCGCACCACCCAGCACTCACCTGCGGCTGACGCGCCGTAGGCTTCATATGAGGGCCAGTGCACGTACACAACCTGCCGACCGTCGGGAGAGAACATCGCATCCGCGCTCTCCCCGCCCCGGCCGGTCAGTGCCACATCCTCATGGCCCGCTGTAGAGAAATCCGCCATGAACCACACCTGGTGTTCGGTCTGGTAGTTGCCCTGGTCGAACCAGCCCGCCGAGTAGACGACGGAGCGACCGGTGGGACCAAGAGCGAACGGTCCGCCCATGAAGTGTTCGAAGGGCGGTACCGTCTCCGGCTCACGAATCCGCTGGACATACAGATGGCGGAGGTCGGAGCGACGCCCTTGCAGGTATGCCAGGTACTCCCCGTCGGCAGAGAACCGCACGTTGTGAATGACGGCTGAGCCCCCCATGTCCTCACCGGGTTGATTGGAGGTGAGCTGCACCCGCTTCCCCGCTAGCACGTCGACGAGGACCACCTGGTCAGGTTGCTCGCTG
>CAYWCB010000348.1:0-1589 GCA_964456615.1 uncultured Eubacteriales bacterium
AAGACCGTGCCCCAGGGATAGCGCGCGGCTCGCATGCGGCGTGCGGTTCGGTTCATACGGATCGCACGCTCACGACCGGGTTGCGCCATCAGGCCGTGTCCTGCCGTCCCTGCTTCTGCAGCTTCGCCCACGTGTCTTTGAGCGTCAGCGTGCGGTTGAAGACGAGCGCCCCGGGCGCGGAATCCGGGTCCGGGCAGAAGTAGCCGAGGCGCTCGAACTGCACGGTCTCGCCCACGGGTACCTCGGTGAGCGACGGCTCCACGAAGGCCCCGGGCAGCACCGTCTCGGACTCCGGATTCAGGTCCTCGAACAGGTCGCGGCCATCGGTGCCGGGGTACGGGCTTGCGAAGAGGTGGTCGTACAGCCGCACCTCGGCGGAAACGGCGTGTCCGGCCGAGAGCCAATGCAGCGTCGCCTTGGGGCGTCGGCCATCAGGGGCCGCGCCGCCGCGCGTCTGTGGATCGTACGTGCAGCGGAGCTCCATCACCCGACCGTCGACATCCCTCACCACTTCGTTGCACGTGATGAAGTACGCCGAGCGCAGCCGCACCTCGCGACCCGGAGCGAGCCGGAAGAACTTCTTCGGCGGGTCCTCCATGAAGTCGTCGCTCTCGATCCAGAGCTCCCGGGAGAAGGGCACCTTGCGCGTACCCGCCGAGGAATCCTCGGGGTTGTTGGGGACCTCCATCTCCTCGGCCTGCACCTCGGGATAGTTCTCGATGACCACCTTGAGAGGTCTGAGAACCGCGAAGCGGCGGAGCGCCTTGGCGTTGAGCACGTCGCGCGCGGCGTGCTCCAGCATCTCGACCTCGACGACGCTGTCGGCCTTGGCCACCCCGATCATCTGCGCGAAGTCACGCAGTCCCTCGGCGGGGAAGCCGCGCCGGCGAAGGCCCGAAAGCGTCGGCATGCGCGGGTCGTCCCAGCCACGCACGTGGCCTCCGCCGACGAGACTGAGTAGAACGCGCTTCGAGAGCACGGTGTGCGTGAGGTTGAGCCGCGCGAACTCGAACTGGTGGGGCGTCGACGGCACCGGCAGGTTCTCGATGAACCAGTCGTAGAGCGGCCGGTGATCGGCGAACTCCAGCGTGCAGATGGAGTGCGTGATGCCCTCGATCGCGTCGGATTGCCCGTGGGCGAAATCGTAGGTAGGGTAGATGCACCACACGTCACCGGTACGGGGGTGCTCCGCGTGGACGATCCGATAGAGCACGGGATCGCGCATGTTGATGTTGCCCGAGGCCATGTGGATTTTGGCACGCAGCACTCGCTCACCGTTCTCGAACTCGCCGGCGCGCATGCGCTCGAACAGACCCAGGTTCTCCTCTGCCGAGCGGTCGCGCCAGGGGCTCGCTCGACCAGGCTCCGTGAGCGTGCCGCGGTACTCGCGGATCTCGTCGGCAGAGAGGTCGTCCACGTACGCCTTGCCGGTCTTGATGAGGTGGACGGCCCACTCGTAGAGCTGCTCGAAGTAGTCCGATGCGAAGTAGAGATGCTCACCCCAGTCGAAGCCGAGCCAGCGCACGTCGGCCTCGATCGAGTCGATGTACTCCTGCTCTTCCTTGATCGGGTTCGTGTCATCGAAGCGC
>CAYWCB010000349.1:0-1585 GCA_964456615.1 uncultured Eubacteriales bacterium
CGTCGGCTGCGGGGAGCGCGGCAACGAGATGACCGAGGTCCTCACCGAGTTCCCCGAGCTTGAGGATCCGCGCAGCGGTGCTCCACTCATGGACCGCACCGTTCTCGTGGCCAACACCTCGAACATGCCCGTCGCGGCGCGCGAAGCCTCGATCTACGTGGGCGTCACGCTCGCCGAGTTCTATCGCGACATGGGCTACCAGGTCGCGATGATGGCCGACTCGACGTCCCGTTGGGGCGAGGCTCTTCGCGAGGTCTCGGGACGCCTCGAGGAGATGCCGGGCGAGGAAGGCTACCCGGCGTACCTGGCGACCCGCCTGGCGGCCTTCTACGAGCGCTCCGGCCGCGTGACCCCCCTCGGGGGGGATGCGGATGGGCGCGTGGGCTCGGTCACGATGGTCGGCGCCGTGTCTCCGGCCGGCGGCGACATGTCCGAGCCGATGACGCAGAATTCCCTGCGCGTGACCGGCGCCTTCTGGGCGCTCGACACTTCGCTCGCACACCGCCGGCACTTCCCGGCCATCTCGTGGACGAAGAGCTTCACGCTCTTCCTGGGCCAGGTGCGCGGCTGGTACGAGGAGAACGTCGCGCCGGACTGGGTCGATTGCCGCGATCGCGCGATGTCGGTACTCCAGAAGGAAGTCGAGCTGCAGGAGATCGTGCAGCTCGTCGGCCCGGACGCACTGCCCGAATCCGAGAAGATCATCCTGGAAGTCGCGCGCATGCTCCGAGAGGACTTCCTGCAGCAGTTCGCTTTCGACGAGGTGGACGCGTACTGCCCGCCCAAGAAGGCGTACTGGATGCTGAAGGTCATCATGGCCTTCTACGACGCGGCGGTCGCCGCTCTGAACCGCGGGGCATCGCTCCACCAGATCCTCGAACTGCCGCTGAAGGACGATATCGCGGCCATGAAGACCACGCCTCATGAGGAGGCGCTCGCGATGATGCCCGAGTTTGCGGCGAAGATCGCCGAGGATGTCGCCGGAATCGAGGTGTACTGATGGCAGACAAGACCGCAACGCCTGACGCCCCGGCGCGCTCGCTGCTCTCGACCGACTACCGGACGATCAGCTACGTCACCGGCCCGCTGCTGTTTGTCAACAACGTGCACGGCGTTGCCTACAACGAGATGGTCGCCATCCACATGCCCGACGGGGCGCGACGCTCCGGCCAGGTGCTCGAGGTAGCGGGCGACATCGCCGTCATCCAGGTGTTCGAGGGCACGCGCGGCATCGACGTCGACGTAACGGAGATCCGGTTCCTCGAAGAAGTCGCACAGATCGACGTCTCGCCGGAGCTCCTCGGCAGAACGCTGAACGGGACAGGGAGGCCGATCGATGGCGGGGCGCCGGTCATCCCCGAGAAGCGCCTCGACATCACCGGTGCGCCGATCAACCCGTACACGCGCGAGAAGCCGGCCGACTTCATCGAGACCGGCATTTCGACGATCGACGGGCTGAACACGCTCGTCCGCGGGCAGAAGCTCCCGATCTTCTCCGGTTCGGGTCTTCCCGCGAACGAGCTCGCCGCGCAGATCATCCGCCAGGCGCGCGTCAAGTCCGGCGAGGAGTTCGCCATCGTGTTCG
>CAYWCB010000350.1:0-1562 GCA_964456615.1 uncultured Eubacteriales bacterium
GGGCCGCGGTCGTGAACTTGACCGATAGACGCCTCTTGGACGCCTCGAGGCCGAGCGCGATCGCCAGATGCGTCTTCCCGACACCAGGAGGCCCAAGGAAGACCACGTTCTCAGCCCGCTCGATAAACGCGCAGCCGGCGAGTTCGGCCACCTGTTTCCTGTTCACGGAGCGCTGGAAGGTGAAGTCAAAGGTTTCGAGGGTCTTGCGTGCAGGGAACCCGGCCAGGCGCTGGATCGTGTCGCAGGCTCTGGCGTCGGCGGCGTCGGATTGCGCCTGCAGGAGGGCCTCTGCGAAATCGGAGAACGACCACTCGCGCTGTGCCGCCTCCTGCGCGAGCGCGGGGACGAGCGCGGGCACGTCGGGCAGACGCAGCTTCTCGGAGATGCGGGCCAGGCGCTCCTCTGAAAGGTTCACGAGCAGACCTCCTCGTAGACGGTGAGCGGGCGCACCTCGACGGCCGGCGCGGATTCGAAGCGAAAGACGGGGCGGTCGGGCGCATGGGGGCGCGCCGGGGCCCGGGAAGGCACCCAGGGCAGCGCCTCTGAGACCGGTGTGAGGCCCTCGAGAAGCAGGCGCTCGGCGGGCACCGCGCCGGTCGTGGCGTGAATGCGTACGTTGGCCTCTTCCTCGAGCCAGGCGAGCACCCGGGTGTTCATGTCGCCGATGTCGGCAAACGTGCGGCCCGTGAGGAAGGCGTCCTTCACGTAGCCGATCGTCCGCTCGACCTTGCCCTTGGTCTGGGGGCGGTAGGGGCGGCACAGCTGCGGGCGGAAGCCGTATCTCCCGGCGAAGTCCAGGAGCGCCTCGTTGAAGGTCACGACGGTGCGGGTGTGCTTCAGAGCGATGATCTTGGCGTTGTCGTAGAGCACGCGGCGCGGCATCCCCCCGAAGTACGCGAAGGCACGGGCGTGAGCGGAGAGGAAGGCCTCTGAGGCGGCCGAGTCGGAGAACTCGACGTAGAGGTGGCGCGAGAAGCCCAGGAGCATCGTGAAGGCGTAGACCTTCGTTGGGATGCCACGCACCTCGTGGAGACCGAGCTCGGCGTAGTCGCACTGGGCCTGTTCGCCGGGTGGCGTCTCGAAGCGCACGACGGTCGTCTTGCGTGGCACGCGGTACTCGCGCGTGAAGTCCTTGAGTATCGAGATCTTGCCCTCGTAGCCCTGGGCGCGGATCTCGTCGAAGAGGCGTTTCGCGGACAGCTCGGGGAACTCGCGCAGACGCTCGAGCAGGTAGGACTTGTACGGATCGAGCTTGCTCGGCATCTGCCGGCGGTGGTACTCGGGAGGGCCGTCCCTCCTGAGTGTGGCCTTCACGGTGTTGCGGGAGATTCCAAGCTCACGGGCGATCGCAGAGATCGAGGCGCCCGACTTCCTCATCGAGACGATGTCCACCCATTCCTCCAGCCGAATCAACTGACCCTCCTCGCCGCGTCGCCGTAGCAAGGAGCCTACAGGGTGGTCAGTTTTCAATCGTCACAGGGTGGTCATTATTGAGCTGTCAGCGACACAAGGAGGAGGTGTACCGGGCGGCGTAGAGGAGAGCCTGCAATGCGCTTGGGGAG
>CAYWCB010000351.1:0-1554 GCA_964456615.1 uncultured Eubacteriales bacterium
CCTCGTCCGGGAGCGTAGTCGTCTGCGGGCCAGAACCGGCTCGAGTCCGGGGTCAGCACCTCGTCCACCAGGGTGATCTGGCCGTCGACGAGCCCGAACTCGAACTTGGTGTCCGCGATGATGATGCCTCGCTGGGCCGCATGGTCTCGGGCGGCGGAGTACACGGCCACCGAGGTGTCCCTCAGCGCATCCGCGACGTCTGGACCCACGATCGACACCATCTGGTCGAAAGAGATGTTCTCGTCGTGCTCGCCGATCTCGGCCTTCGTCGAGGGAGTGAACAGCGGCGCTTCCAGACGCGCGGACTCCTCGAGTCCGCCTGGCAGGGCTATTCCGCACACCGTGCCGTTCGACTGGTACTCCTTCCAGCCCGAACCCGCGAGGTAGCCCCTGACGATGCACTCCACCGGGAAGACTCGCGCCTTCTTCACCAGCATGAAGCGCCCGCGCAGCCAATCGGCGTGAGCAGCATACTCGTCAGTGAGGTCGGCGACGTCGGTCGAGATGAGGTGATTCGGCACGATGTCGCTAAGCAGTTTGAACCAGAAAAGCGAGAGCCTCGTCAGCACCTCGCCCTTGTACGGGATCTCGTCTGGCAGGACGACGTCGAAAGCGGAGATCCTGTCGGACGCGACGATCAGGAGCTCATCTCCCAGGTCGTACAGGTCGCGTACCTTGCCTTGACTGTCGGGCCGGGGAACACCACTGTGCTGCGGCATGGATCATCGTCCTTTCGCGCGGTTACGAGAGCGAGGTCGCGGGCGATCTGCGCCGCGCGGGGAGCGTGACGCCCCTCGCGCGCCGGCCAGATTCCGCCCCGCGCCCATTGTAGGCGATGCGTCCCGGTGCCGTCGGGACGACCCGGTTCCTCTCCGGTGGCGCCGGAAGCGTCAGGACAGAATACTCCAACCGTGCAGGTAGGTGAGCGCCACCAACCCGTGCAGCGTGGCCACCGCGAACATCGACCACGCAAGCGCCTTGTGGACCGTGCGATGCCGCCGTCCTTGGAAACGAATGATCCTGAGGCCCACGAGCATCGTCAGTATCAGCAAGACGCCGCCGAGGACGCCGAGGGTGGTGAGAAGCGTCGGTGACACAGTGAACCCGAGTACCACGTCGACTCCTGCCGTCGGATGCGTGACGGGCCCGTCGGGCGCGTCGTTAGAGAGAGTACCCGACGCGAGATGCGCCGTGCGGCGTGAGACCCTCGGCATTGGGTATGGACAAGCCATGAATCCAAGATGTCTCCTTCACCGAGTCGCCGTTCTGTCCGTGCTCGTCGCCGTCGTGCTGGCAGTTGCCGCCTGCGGGGGAGCCCAGCCGAACGACGACGAGCCGCAGCTCGTGGGAGCGATCTCGTCGATCGAGACGACCGATGACGGCGCGCAGATACTGGTGGGGTGGGACGAGAGCCTCGGCTCAAAGCCGGAACTCGACGCCGCGTCGCTCTCGATCACCGAAGACACCGAGATCTTCAGACGCAACGGCGACGGGACCCACGAGCGCATCGGGGTCGCGGACTTGGAAGTCAGAGACGTTGCCGAGGTGCAGATC
>CAYWCB010000352.1:0-404 GCA_964456615.1 uncultured Eubacteriales bacterium
TCGATGTAGGTGCTCATCGCTGGTGCTCCATGTCCTTGAGCCGTTGCTCCAACCGTCCAGCCGCGAGCCGCAACCGGCGCAGCTCATCGAGCCACCACCTGCGCTCGGTCGGGATGGCCGCCCAGTCGTCGCGGTAGCGATCGGTCGCACCGACGAACCCCCGCGCGACGCAGGCGAGCTCGGTGGCGAGCTTGACGGCGGGGGTCATGGCGTGCCCCTCGCGCGCATCCACTGCACGACTTCCGCGACGGCGAACCGTGGGCTCGAGCCGGGCCCAGCGAGCAGCACCCGAGGGCAACCGGACCGGAGTAGGCCGTCCACGCTCCTCACAGAGCAGCTCAGCGCCTGAGCGAGTCCCCGCCGGTCGACGAGCACCGTCCGTGGCTGCTCGTCGTGTTCGGCGA
>CAYWCB010000352.1:414-1553 GCA_964456615.1 uncultured Eubacteriales bacterium
AGCTCGGTGACGAGGCTATCTAGGAGTTTCATACGAATGACCCTAAGGGCACGCGCTCGACGCGAGCCGGCACATGCAGGCAGGTCCGACGGTGCGGACGCTCGAGCGTGTTGGCGCCCTTCGTCTTTCGTGTCCCGAAGCACGGAACGAGGCGCGCCGCGTTAAACACGGTCGTATCGAGTATAACACCCGGCCGCGAGTACCGCCGCGACAGCACTTCCATGAACCGCTTGAGCCGCGCGGTATCCTCATCGCAGACGGGCCGCGGCTCGATCGCGATGAATAGAGAACGCCCGTTCCCGCTATCCCCACGCGCAATGCAGTTGCGCCCGAGCGCCGAGACGAGCCGCTCCTCTACTTCTGCGCCCACGTCGAGGGCAGCTTGTTTCTCTAGACACGTTGCTGAGATCCCTCTCGGGCGCTCGGCGTCCACGTCAATGTACACGGCGCGTCGCGAGAGGATCTCACTATCCGCCACTCGACCATTGTCAGCGCGACACCATCGGTTACTGTGATAGCGCGCCGTGATGTCCGGCAGGATCGAATTGACGGTAGTGAACACGCCGATCGCGTTCGTGAGGATCGTCGTGCCGCGCTGGGCCAGCGCAAGGTGCGCCGCAAGGCTCGTCGGGTAGGCAACCCACGGATAACCACGCGGCGACAGAGCGCAGAGCTCGATAGGCTCGTTGGGCCCGACGTCGAGAAAGCGGCGCCATGCGATGATGTCGACGGCGAGTTCGCCATACCGCCCCAACTCGGCCGCGTACGGATGCGGCGGCTCGACGGAGGATGGTTCGCGGTCGAGCGTGGCGCGCCGGTCGGCCTCGGCCCGTGGTAGGCCGGCGTCGTACTCCAAGATCGCGGCTCGTTCCTCGTCGATGTAGGTGTTCATCCCTTGTGCTCCTCGGTGTGGAGCCGCTGCCCCCCCACCACCCTCGCGCGCGACACAATCGAGCTCGCTGTCGCGCTGGACGACGGCGATCATGTGGCCCTCGCGCGCAACCACGCGAGCACCGCGTCGAGCTCGAAGCGGCGCGCCTCCACCACCCTGACGCACGGCAGCCCCTCGGCGACGAGCCGGCGCACTTGACGTGCGGACACGCCGAGCTCGCGCGCGAGTTGGTGGCCGTCGAGCAGTG
>CAYWCB010000353.1:0-858 GCA_964456615.1 uncultured Eubacteriales bacterium
GATCATTGGGCAGCTACCGCGAGGGACCCAATCGCGGTCGCCTGGGGCCCCGGGGGGCTTTCGTGCTCTCCGACCGGCTGCCCCACGCCGGCCCACGCCGTCTCCCACACCGTCATCTCGTCGGGGTCGGGCATGAGCGACGTCTGGACCGGGAGCTCGAACGGCACGTCGTGATCGAAGCCGAACGCGTCGGCCTGGGACACGAGCAGCTCCGGTCCCATGTCGACCGCTAGCTGTGCGAACACGGTGTTCACCGATCGCGAGAGCGCGCTGCTCAGGTCCAGTCTGCCGTAGGAGCCGCCCTCGAAGTTGGTCACCGGCGCGTTCCCGATCTCGGTTCGTCCCGGCCCCGGGTAGGCGGTGCCCGGCGTGGCGATGCCGGAGCCGAGCGCTCCGGTCATGGTGACCACTTTGAACGTGGAACCGGGCGGGTAGAGCGCCTGGGTCGCCCTGCTGACGAGCGGTGCCGCGTCTGCCGAGGAGAGCGTCTCCCACGCCTCGTCGATCGTGGCGGGCGCGAAGGTGGGTGACGACGCCATCGCGAGCAACGCGCCGGAGCGCGGGTCGACGACGACGCAAGCGCCCCGGTGCCCGGCGAGCGCCGCCTGGGCCGCCTTCTGCACCTCCGAGTCGATGGTGAGCACGACGTCGTTGCCGGTGAGCGGCAGGCCCGCCGCCGCTTCGACGACGTCCCGCCATCCGCTGTAGACGCGCCGTCCCGTGAGGACGGCGTTGGCGGCGCGCTCAACGCCCGAGCGCCCGTATGTGGGCGAGGTGTAGCCAACGATGTGAGCGGCGAGAACGCCCGCGGGGTAGCGGCGCCGGTACGTGCCTGCACCCGCGGGTATCGATTCGGCC
>CAYWCB010000353.1:880-1552 GCA_964456615.1 uncultured Eubacteriales bacterium
TCGTGCGCCACCGCGGCGGCGACGCCGCCCGCGATGACGCGCGCTTCCTCGGCGAGCATCCGCGTGTTGGAGGGGTGGTTCGAAAGCCACTCGGCACGGCCGACCTGCACGTACGTGAGATTGACGACGAGCGCCACGAGCAAGATCGCGAACGCCTTTGCCACGCCCACCAGCCGACGCGACAGCGCAACTCGGCCGAGGACGCCGATGTCGCCCGTCGTCGTCTGCATCTCCACCTCGCGCCCTGTCGCTTCGTCGCCCGCGCGCAGGAGAAGCCCGAGGAGCATGAAGTTCGCGATGATCGACGAGCCGCCGTAGCTCACGAAGGGAAGGGTCACGCCCGTGAGCGGCACGAGCCGGGTGACGCCGCCGATGATCACGAACACCTGCAGCGCGAAGGTCTGGAGCCCGATCGCCGCGGCAAGCCCCGTCGCCGTGAGCGCGGCCATATCCGATCGCGCCCGTGCCGCGGTCGAGAGGGCCCGAAGGCAGAAGACAGCATAGGCGATGATGAGCGCCGCTCCGCCGAGCAGACCGATCTCCTCGGCGATGGCCGCGAAGATGAAGTCGGTCTCCACCGAGGGGATCCGGCCCGGGAACCCTCGGCCGATACCCGTCCCGCTCACACCTCCCGCGCCCAGGGCGAAGAGCGACTGCACCAGCTGGTAGCCG
>CAYWCB010000354.1:0-246 GCA_964456615.1 uncultured Eubacteriales bacterium
GATCACGACGTGGACGCTGGAGGAGGTCATCGACGCCATCGCTGCCGCTGACCCGAGGCCGTGGGTCGGGGAGGTGCGGGAGCGATACCTGGGTGCCTGAGCGGAGCCGACGACTGCCGAGCGTCGAGCGCCAACTTCGCCCTGGCACGAGCTTCGGCTTCTGGCGTAGGATCGATGTTCGCGGACCGGAGGAGGAACCAAGTATGCCGCTGTTTGTGCCAATTCTCATGGGTGCGGCTCTTTCTG
>CAYWCB010000354.1:256-1546 GCA_964456615.1 uncultured Eubacteriales bacterium
AGCAAGACCTGGATCGACACGCCAAGCTCAAGAGGGTGCGGCTCTTTCTGGTCCATGAGGTTTCAATCACTGGACGCGTCGCAGCCGCGGCGTCGCTGGCAGCGGATTGGGCGGAGTGGTGTTCAGGTAGTGTGAGGCGTGATTGCGCCGGAACTCTGCGGCGAGATGGAACCTCCAGTAGGCTTCGAAGTCGCCATTGGTCCGCAGTGCGCGGAGCTCGAGGACTGCCTCGGCGCCCGCCACGGACCATCGTGCGCCGGTCTTGTCCAGCCGGTCGCGCACGAGATAGCGACACGCGCCCTCGATCACGCCGGTGGCAATGGGCAGCCCCTCCGCGATGGCTTCGCCGTAGCGGATGTGGTCGCGGTACTTCGTGAGGTAGTCGGCGCAGTCGTCGACGGCGGCGCGCTTCTCGAGGCCGCGGAGGGTGGCGCTACGGCGGAGCCCGCCGGCCACATCGCTTGGGTCGACGCCCTCGAGCCGCATCCGCAGTCGGTCGGTGACCCAGGCTTCGGCCTCGGCGCTGCCGTCGGCATGGAAGCAGTAGGCGGCCTTCCCGAGGTACTCGAGCACATGCATCAGGTCGACGACGATGCGAACGTGCGCGCCCGCCTCGTGGGCGGCCGAGCGCACCAGGGCGAGCTGCGAGTCGCTGCCATCGACGAGGACCACCCATTGCCGGCGCCGGGTGGGGTCGCGGCGGAGGGCCTCTGCGAACGCCTCGTCGATGACCAGCTCGGCCTCGCGCTCGACGCTCGCCCACGCGCGCTTGTTCGCCGGCCTGGGTCGTCGCTGCTGGGTCGCCACGTCCTGCACAGGCCGCAGCTCGCGCACGATGTCTGCGGGCGTTCTGACGAACGGCTCGATGGCGTACACCGCGGCCACCTGCGCCATGCGCTTGCGATTACGCTTCTGCCCCTTGGCAAGGCGCTTGGCGGCTCGACGGCTGACGAGCGCCCTGTCAGCCGCCCGACGTGTGGCTTCCCGCAGGTCCTGCCGGCGCATGACGATGCCGGCGCCGTCAAAGCCGAGCACGAGCAACGACTCGGACTCGTCCGTGCCCTCCACCGCGGTCTGCTCATAGAACGTCGTGAAGTCCGTCGCCGCCCGGCGTGCGATCTGTTCCACCTGGCGCTTCGCCGCCTTCGCGCCCGTGGTCGCCACGAGCCGCTCCACCGCGTGATCGAACGACCCCACTGCCACTTCCTCGGCCACCCGGCGCCGCACGCCGAGCGAGAAACTCTCGGCGGGCAGGTTGAGTCCCGCATCCAGCGGGGCCAGCCCCGCTTC
>CAYWCB010000355.1:0-1541 GCA_964456615.1 uncultured Eubacteriales bacterium
GCGGGTGTTCTCGGGGTCGACGCAGCTGATGAGCCTGGGGAAGCCAACGACCGAGAAGCACCTGCTCACAACCGCGCACCCGATCTCGGCGGCGAGACCCTGGCCCCAAAGCTCGCGCCTGAGCGTCCACCCCACCTCGATGTCCGGGGCGAACGTGCATCCCGGGCCGCAGAACCCGACCATGCCGGTGAGCCCCGGCCCTGGATCGCGCAGTTGCAGGGTCCAGCGGCACCATCCCCAGCCGCGCTGCATCTGCATCTGTCGCTCGACGAAGTCCTCGGCGTCCGATCGCGGGTCTTCACTCCAGCGGCCAAGGAATCGCGTCACCTCGGGATCCGAGATGAGGATCAAGACTCCCTCTAAGTCTTCGTGGGTCCACTCCCGAGCGAGCATTCGCTCGGTCTCGACGACAACAGGCCCCATGTTCATCCTCGATCGGCGCGCGGACGGTAACGAGTCCACGATACGCCCATTGCGGCGCTACACTCGCGTGAGGAGGCGCAGGTGGACTCAGCACATTCCAGCCGGACGTCACGCGGCAGAGATGACGGGCTGCCTGAAGGCCGGCCCCGATCCCGCTGTCCACGCCTGGCGCTCGCCGCGGCCCTGCTCGCGGTCGCGCTCGTTGTCCCGGGGTGTGTCTACGTGGGTGGGGACAGGCCGGCGGGCGCGCGCACAGCGCCGAGGTCGATCGATGACGACTGGCGCCGCCTCGACTTCGAGGACCTCATGGCGTTCGAAGACACCTGGTTCGTGATCGGCGAGGACCTTCGCGGAACGGTTCGGGGATTCGCCAACGGTGCGGCCCAGGTCGTCTCGGACGGAGGGTACTTCGAGCTTTCCGTGATCTACCGGCGAGACAACGTCCCGATCCAGGAGACGGTGCGGGTGTACTTCGATGACCAGACGCCCGTGTACGTTGATGGCAAGCCAGACGCGACGGTCATGGACGGACTCGCGGGGACGGACGGGCTCAACGTGAGTGCCGGCGGACGGGTGCTCGAGGTGCCGTTCCATCTAAACGGCGGCCGTCTGTATGCCGAGCAGGTGAACGTGCTCGAGGACGTCGGCCACCGCGTGCCCTGATCCTAGAGCAACGCACATACGACCCGGGTGCGCCCGCGCGACGCAGATGCACCCGCGCGCCGCGCGAGCCGACTACCTCGGGGTAGAATCGCAGCGTGAGCCCCGAGCCCGACATCCAGGTGCGGCTTCGCAGTCTGCCGAAGACCGACGAGCTGCTCGCGCGCCCCGAGATCGCGGCCGAGCTCGGGCACACGCCGCGTGCTCTCGTCCTGGACGCCGTCCGCGAGGCGATCGATGCCGTGCGCGAGAGGATCCTCGCGGGTGCCGAGGTCGAGCCCTCGGCGGACTCGATCGTGCGCGACGCCATCGCGCGAGCCGGCCTCGCTGCTCGGCCGTCGCTTCGGCCGGTCGTCAACGCCACCGGCATCATCGTGCACACCAACCTAGGCAGAAGCCCGCTCTCCGCGGCGGCCGCGCGTGCCGCGCACGATGTCGCGACCGCGTACTCGACCCTC
>CAYWCB010000356.1:0-1537 GCA_964456615.1 uncultured Eubacteriales bacterium
AGCCGATCGCTTCTTCTGCGGATGCCGATCGATGCCTCGTCGGAGCGAAGCGACGATCTGGTTCGTCCTTGTGGCAGGCAGGCGCCTGGGCGCCGCTCTTCGCATCGCGCACGCCGCGCTCCGAGCAACTCCTCGCCGATGCTCGGTGCGCCGCCTTCTTCTGGCCGAAGCGCCCCGGCCTGGATGCCGAGAGCATCCGCCATGGTCTCGCGCATCGAGGTGAGCCCGGTGTGTACGACGGGGCAACCGCACGCCATCGCCTCGACCGGTGTGAGCCCGAAGCCCTCGTTCGACGAGCAGAACAGGAAGGCGAGCGCCCTCGAGTAGAGCACGGGCAGCTCGTCGTCGGGCACGTAGCCGAGCTGGCGCACGGGCGGGACCGAACCGTGCGCGTCGAGCGCGTCGCGCATCGCCTCGTCGATGCGCCGCTGGTCGCTCGGCCTTCGACGGCCGAGCAGCGCGAGCTCGAGCCCGTCGATGCGCGCGGCCGCGAGCGCAGAGATGAGCACGTCGACGTTCTTGCGTGGGTCGGTGTTGCCCACGTAGAGCAGGTAGCCGCCCTCGCGCAGGCCGTGGCGTCGCAGGATGCGCTCGACCCCTGCGTCATTCGGCACCATGCGCGGCGCGAAATGGCCGTGGTCGATGCCCTGATGGATCACGTCGATCTTGCGGCTCGGCACGCCGAGCAGCCGCATCAGATCGTCGGCCGTATGCTGCGAGATGGCGTGCACGCGCACGGCCCCGTGGAATCGGAGCGCCTCGGTGGCCCAGAGCAGGCGCCGGTAGACCGGACGCCGGGCGAGGTACTCCTCGTATCGACCAGAACGTCGAAGGACATGGCGACGGGGTTCCGCGATTCGGTGGCGAGCCGAGATCGTTCGCCGGCGCGCCCGTTGCGTCTATGAGCGAGTCGTGGGTGGCTCGGTGAAAAAGGGCTCGCCGTGACCGCAGGCCGCAGGCCAACGGTGCGGGGCTCACGAGCCTCGGATCGACTGCGGGCACGAGTGGATCGACCACACCGCAGACCTGGCGCTGCGCGTGTGGGCGCCCGACGAGCCACGGCTCTTGCTCGAGTCCGCTCGGGCGATCGTCGCGGCCCTCTCGGACGAGGCCCCGCTCGAGACGAGCGCCAGCCGAACGGTGCGCATCGAAGCGCTCGACGCGGAGGATCGGTTGGTTCGCTTCCTCAACGAGGTGCTCGCGCTCGCGATGATGGAGGGCTTCTTGACTGCCGACGCCACGCTCGCGCTCGACGGCGCGTCCCTCTCGGCCGAGCTGCGCGGGCAGGCGGAGGCCAGCGACCTCATCGTCGCGGAGCTCAAGAGCGTGACCTACCACGACCTCGTCGTCGAGCGGCGGGACGGAGCGTGGTCCGTCACCGTCGTCATCGACGTGTGAGCCAGGCCATCGGCTCGAGCTCCCGCGAGCGAGGGAGATCCTGCCCGGTCGCCAGGAGGTGACCGGCGGGCATGCGCGGAGCACCGTAACCGTTCACGCTTCCTTCGACCGGCCCGTCAGGCGCCCGTCAGGCAAGGCG
>CAYWCB010000357.1:0-1536 GCA_964456615.1 uncultured Eubacteriales bacterium
GTCCACCTCGCCGCTCAGGTGCACGACGTTCTCGTCGGTGAAGAAGCGGACGACCTCGCAGATCGCGTCCACCTCGCGTATGTGTGAGAGGAACTGGTTTCCCAGCCCCTCTCCCTCGTTCGCGCCCTTCACGAGTCCGGCGATGTCGACGAACTCGACCGTGGCAGGCGTGACCTTCTCGGGCCCGAAGACCTCAGCGACGCGATAGAGCCGCGAATCCGGGATGGGGACAACGCCAAGGTTGGGCTCGATGGTGCAGAACGGGTAGTTGGACGCCCCCACGCTCTTGCGCGTGAGCGCCGTGAAGAGCGTCGACTTGCCCACGTTGGGGAGTCCGACGATGCCGATCGAGAGGCCCAACGTGCACCCTTCTTCGTGCGCGTGGCGCGTCGGCGGCTCACTCCGGCACTCGCGGCGTGTCCACCACAGACCAGGTGAACACGCCGCTCGTGAGTCGTTCGCCCACCGACACTCCACGCGCCACGGCGAACCACTCTGGTACTGTACTCGATGCCCCAATCGACCACCATGCACGCGCATCCCGCAGCGTTGGGCTCGCGCGCATGGCCCGACGGCACGCCGGAGTCGCCCGTGCGCATCGGCATGTTCCTCGACATGTACAAGCCGCACACGAGCGGCGTGACCAACTACGCCGCCATCAACAAGCGCTACTTCGAGTCGCTCGGGCACACCGTCCACATCTTCACCTTCGGGAATCGCGGCTTCGAGGACGACGAGCCCAACGTCGTGCGCTCCCCCGCTGTGGCGTGGGGCGACACGGGCTGGCAGCTCGGCATCCGCCCGTCGTCGGAGGCCCGGGTCCTCATGGCCACGCTCGACGTCGCGCACGTCCAGCACCCGTTCGTCTCGGGGCGCGTAGCGCTCGCCCATTCCCGCGCACACGGGATTCCGGTGGTGTTCACGAGCCACACACGCTACGACCTCTACTCGGACACCTACGCGTGGTTCGTGCCGCGCGAGGTACGGATGACCTGGCTGCGGAGGTACCTGCACAGGTTCGCCCAACGCGTGGACAGCGTGATCGCCCCTTCGGCGAGCATCGCCGAGTGGCTCGCCGAGTTCGGGGTCACCGACGAAGCCGTCGTCATCCCGAACGGAGTCGATACCGCCCCCTTCGCGCAACCCGCAAGGCCGAGGACGCGCGAATCCCTAGGCCTGCCCGTGGATTCCACCGTGTTCTGCTACCTCGGCCGGGTGGGCAACGAGAAGAACATCCCGCTGCTCGTGAGCGCGTTCGTCGAAGCTGCGCACAAAACGAACGCGGCGCTCCTCGTGATCGGCGACGGGCCGGCCCGAGAAGAAGCGGAAGCTCGTGTGCACGACGCCGGACTTTGGGAACGGGCGCACTTCGCAGGACTCGTGCCCTACGCCGACGTCCCGGACTACCTCGCCGCGTGCGACGCGTTCGGCATACTCCTTGAGCTCTGCCGAGACGTCCATGCCTCTCCAGCGCAAACGGCCTGGGCGCTTGATGTCGATGGCGCGCACCAGCGCGTGAGTCGCGGCGCGAGTCAC
>CAYWCB010000358.1:0-1530 GCA_964456615.1 uncultured Eubacteriales bacterium
CGTGATCGCTCCGGCCGCTTCCGCACCACAGGCGCTCGCCGCCTCGTACGAGGCCGCGCGCACCAAGACGCCACTGTTGCTCTCCAAGGGGAGCCTCCTTCCCGCGAGCACCAAGAAGGCGCTCGCGTCGATGAAGCCGAAGACCGCGCTCCTTGCCGGGTCGGCCTCGCTCCTGCCGAACGCGGTCTCGACGGCGGTGAAGAAGCTGGGCGCGACCCCGACACGGGTGAGCGGGACCGACGCGGCATCGCTCGCGGCGGCGGTCTCTGAACGCGCCGTGGACGACGGTATCCCGCTCTCGACTGTGACGGTGGCCTCCACCACCGCGAGGGAATCGATCGCCGCAGCCGCCTTCTGCGTGAGGGCGAGGACGCCTCTCGCCATGTCCGCTCCGACCGCGTCGGCCGGAGCCAAGGCGTTCCTCTCTGCGCACGCGTCCTCGGTCAAGACGATCCTGCTCGCTGGAACCCCCCGATCGCTCCCGGCCTCGCTCGGCTCGGGACTCCTGGCAGTGGCCGCCACGAAGGTCTCGCCTGCGGCTGTCGCCCTCGACCCGGCCAGCAGCGCCGTGCTCTCCTGGGTGACCTCGGACACGCTCGTGTTCTCGTCTTCCACGGGTAGGATGGCCGCATTCAAGCCGGGCGACGTGCTCGCATCGGCTCCCACGAGTGCTGCGCCGCACGGGTTTCTGAGGAAGGTCGTGTCAATCACAGAGCAAGGTGGTGGCGTCGTCGTATCCACCGGTCCGGCGACCCTTGAGGACGTGATCGAGAAAGGGACCTTCGATCTGCACCGGCGTCTGAGTCCCGCGCAGGTCACCGCAGCCTCGACACGGCCCGGCGTGAGCCTCGTCCGTGCGCAGAGCGTCGGGGCCCAAGGCACCGAGTTCACGCTCAAGGCCGACAACGTTGTGATCGCCGATCTGGACGGCTCGGGTGCCACTAGGGACGACCAGTGCGTGTTCTCGGGTGGGGTAACCTTCGGGCTCGACGTAGATGTGCACGGCGAGATCGGGTTCTTCAAGCTCAAGGAACTGGAGTTCTCGGCGACCGTCTCTGAGCGTGCCGAGGCCAAGCTCGCCGCCTCCATGAACATGGCCTTCTCCAAGGAGGTTGAGATCGGTCGATGGTGGTTCACGCCCATCACGGTGCCCATCGGTCCTGTCCCGCTCGTGTTCGTGCCCGTGGTGAGCGCGCACGTCGGCGCCGACGGGTCCGTCTCGCTCTCATTCACGACTAGCGTTGTCCAAAGCTCGTCGTACACGGCGGGTGTGCGCTACTCGGATGGATCCTGGTCGCCCATCTCGGAGCGCACGAGTTCGTTCACGTTCGAACCGCCCAATCTCACTGGTTCGGTACAAGCGCGGGCACACGTCGGTGCCGATGTGTCGCTCCTCCTCTACGGCCTTGCGGGTGCAGAGGCCTCGATCGAGGCGTGGACGAGGGGGATGGCCGACATCAGTCCGGCTGCAGACCCGCCGTGGGAGCTAAGGGCAGGACTCAAAGCGGATGCGGGGGTGAAGGTCGATGT
>CAYWCB010000359.1:0-1526 GCA_964456615.1 uncultured Eubacteriales bacterium
CTACTCCGCAGCGGCGCGCACGGCCACGCTCGCGCCGAACGACTCCCGTGCCCTCGGTTCGATCGCGGCCGCGGCCGAATCGCGCCCCTCGACCGGGTATCCGGACATCTACTTCATCGTGCTGGACCGCTACACGAGCGGCAGCGCGCTCAAGGAGGTCTCCGGCTACGACAACGCCGCCTTCGTTTCGGCGCTTCGCAAGCGCGGTTTCCACGTCGCCGACAGCGCGTTCAGCAACTACAGCATCACCTACACGTCGCTCGGCAGCACGCTCAACATGAGGTACCTCGACAACTACCTGAACCTTGCCGGGTACGAGAAGATGACCAAAGACCTCCAGGTGAACCGCGCTCCCCTCTACAGGCTCGTCGGAAACAGCCTCGTCGCCCGCCATCTGAAGAGGCGCGGCTATACGTACATCCACGTGAGCTCGGGCTGGGCGGCGACCGCGAGCTCTCCTATCGCCGACCGCCTCGTGAACACCGCCACGAGTGACGAGTACGTCTCGGCCATCCTCGGCACGACCGCGCTCAAGCAGCTCTCGGAGAAGCAGAAGACGCTCAACCAGCGAACCCGCGTCGTGGGGGCCTTCGGCGCGCTCTCGTCGGTTCGCAAGAACGAGCATCCGTCCTTCATGTTCGCCCACATCCTCTGCCCGCACTTCCCCTACGTCTTCAGGGCGAACGGATCGGACCCCAAATACGACCAGGAGTGGGTGAGGAAGGACGTGCGGCGCGAGTTGCGCGCGTACATCGAGCAGGTGAAGTACGTCAACAAGCTCACGCTGCAGCAGGTGGACGCGATCAAGAAGAAGAGCGGGTCGAGACCGTACGTCATCATCGTCCAGGGAGACCACGGCGCGGTATTCCGCGTGCCCGGCACAAGTTCGCGCGACGTCCAGCGCAGGAAGAACGCCATCCTTTATGCCGTCTACTTCTCGGACGGCAATCCGAAGGGCCTCGACAGGGTCGAGACGCCGGTGAACACGTTCCGGATCGTGTTCGACAAGTACTTCGGCACGTCGTACGGGAGGCTGCCCGACCGAGCCTTCTACTCGGCGACCGAGAAGTGGCCCTACTGGCCGGCGGAGATCACTCGGCTCTACCCGGCGCGCCGGGCGGCCGACGCGTCGAGTTCGAGGAACTGACCGCGCCCTACCGGCCGAGCGCTACCGCCACCGCGTCGCGAGCCCGTTCGTACGTCGACGGGGCGGTGGAGTACACCGGGAACGTGGGCTTGCCCCTCACGATCATCCTCTTGGGCTTGCCGATGATCCCCCCGACCAGCGGGGTCGCCGCCGAGGCGCCCGACTTCTTCTCCAGGAGCTTCAGGTACTCGTAGTCCTCGAGGCCGTCGCGGAGCGCCTCCATCCTCAGGCTGCCGGCAGGCGGAGCACCCTGCACCACCAGCCCCAGCTTCGGGTAGTAGCCCGGGTAGACGAGCGAGCCCGCGCCGTTGCACACGAGCGTCTTGCCGTTTCCGCTCGACATGGGATCAGCGTAGGGGTCCCGGTACCGAGACGTGTT
>CAYWCB010000360.1:0-1525 GCA_964456615.1 uncultured Eubacteriales bacterium
TCGCTGAGTTGACCGAGGGGAGCCGCGTCGACACGTCCTTCGCGGTCCGCGCCAAGGAGATGCGAGCGACCAGGTCGGGAGAGGCCTTCCTCGCTCTCGAGCTCGCCGACAGGACCGGCCAGATACCCGCTGTCTGGTTCCGTCCTGACCCCGCCGCGGCCTCGGTTCCCTCATCGAGCGTCGTGAACGTGCGCGGCGTCGTCACGAGCTACCGTCGAATCAAGCGGATCTCGCTCGAGGGGCTTGCGCCGGCGGAACGGTGGAGCCGCGAGGACTACGTTCCCGCGGGCCATCGCGATCCGGGCGACCTCGTGCGATCCTTGCGCTCGCTCGTTGGCTCTGTGACCGACCGCGATCTCGCCCGAGTGGTCAAACGGGTCTTCGGGGACAGGCAGTTCTTCGAGCAGTTCACGTCCTGTGCCGCGGCGCAGTCCTATCACCATGCGTATGCCGGCGGTCTGCTCGAGCACACCGTCGCCGTCGCTACTCTGTGTTCTCACCTGGCCGATTCGTATCCCACCGCCGATCGCGATTTGCTCATCTCGGCAGCGGTCCTGCACGACGTCGGCAAGGCGGACGAGCTCACGTGGGACATCTCCATCGAGTACACGGACGCAGGCCGCCTGCTCGGCCACGTGGTCCTTGGGGTGCGCCGGATCACCGACGCGGCCGCTCGGTGCGGTCTGAAGCCCGGGAACCATACCCTCATGAAGCTCGAGCACGCGGTCCTGTCGCACCACGGCGAACTGGAATGGGGTGCGCCCAAGCGACCGTCCACGCTCGAGGCCCTGCTCCTTCACCATGCGGACAACCTCGATGCCAAGGCGTCGGGATTCAGCGCCCTCACGACACAGGCCGGCCGCGCGGACGAGGTGTGGACCGACGCATCCAACCTCTTCCGGCGACCCCTGTACGCCCCTCGCCCCGCCGAAGACGACCGGCCTCGAAGAGTGCCCGAGAGCGGGCAGCATATGGGGCTCACCGCGTGAAGCCAGAGCGATACTGCCGCACGTGAGCACATCATCTAGAATCGAGTGGCCCACGTGCAGTGAGTCCGGCGTCGTTTGGAGAGATCGATGACCTTGCCGTCCGTTGAGATCGGTGTGTTTGGTGGAAGCGGCTTCTACGAGCTGGTCGACAGTCCCCAGGAATATCGGGTCAACACGCCCTTCGGGGCGCCGTCGTCGCCGGTGATGACCGGCTCGATTGGCGGTAATTCAGTGGCGTTCATGCCCCGGCACGGCGTCAGCCACCAGCTTCCTCCCCACATGATCAACTACCGCGCGAACGTGTGGGCGATGAAGGAGCTCGGCGTGTCCCGGATCGTCGGTCCAAACGCGTGTGGCTCACTTCAGATGCACGTGCAGCCGGGTGACTTCGTGATCTGCGACCAATTCGTGGACCGGACGTGGGGGCGCAAAGACACGTTCTTCGACGGTCCGATCACAACCCATGTGTCCTCGGCCGACCCGTACTGCCCGACGATGCGCCAGATCGCGATCGACGCCGCGCAGGACCTTGGCAT
>CAYWCB010000361.1:0-1522 GCA_964456615.1 uncultured Eubacteriales bacterium
GCCGAGGAGCCCGGAGCCGGAGCCTCGCGGCTGTGTCTAACGTTGTTCGGCGTAAGCGGCGGCGCGCCTTTCGCCGCCGATGCTCTCGATTCTAACGCGCGTGGCGCGCCGTCCGACTTGACGCCGTTGTTAGCCGCCGCTTGCTCGAGGGATGGATCGGAATCCGACGGACAGGCTACGGCCTGCCGCATCGAGCACCTTCCAGACGATGAGTTTGTACGTCCCGACCCGGGGCACCAGGAACGGTATTTCACGGTGATAGGTTGTGGCGGCGGGAACCGGGAACTGCTCCATCCGAACGAAGAACCTCCACTTCTGTCCCTGAAGGCTGTCGTAGACGATCCTGCCTGACTCGTCTTCGATGAAGATCGCATCTGCGACATACGTCATTGTGCTCACACCGGAGGCGTTCGTGATTGTGATCGTGGCAGCAGAGGCCGTCCCCTCCTCAAGCGTCGCGCTTGGGATCGACAACGTGAACACGACGCCATCGACCGTGCGTGAGGCACTCACCGATTGCGCTGGCGCTGATGGGGCCCTCTCGACGGGAGCGCGGCCACAAGCTGCGAGGACACCGCAGCATCCGAGAAGTGCTACCACAGTCAGGAGTCTGAAGTGCATTCTGGCTCTCAAGTCGTGCGGCTAACGCAGTTCGGCATAACCCGAGACCGAGGCTCGCAGAGCCTCGGAGGAAGCGCAAGCTTCCTTGCCGAGGTCTTCGGGTTGATGCCGTTGTTCGACACCGCCTAGCTGCGGCTGTACGGCACGACGACGTCCTTGAGCATGGGAAAGTGCCGCTTGTTGAATGTCACCAGCGCGGCCTTCGTGGACTCCGCAGACACCGCCACGATCGCATCCCCGAGTCCGGTGCCGTGAGCTGGCTGGTTGCGCTGTCTGCAAAGACCCCCCAGCCGGGCGAGGGTCTGGTCTACAGGTATGACCTCGAATGCGCCGAGGAAGCTCTCAAGCGCAGACTCCTCATCATCGCCCTTCACCCCCGAGTAGAGTTCCGCCACCGTGATGGCGGAGACGTACAAGGCTCCCTTCAGCGACTCGACGTACCCGATCGCCTCTTCGCGGCCGCGCAGGTACTCGATGACGACGTCTGTGTCGAGGAGATAGCGGCCGGGCGTCACGAACCGTCAGCTCCGAAGTCCACCCGGTCCCATTCGCGCCGCAGGGCTGCGGTTTCGGGCAGGTCCCGGCGATCTTTCCAGAGCCCCCTCGCGCTTCTGAGCAGCTCGAGCCGATCTGCGCGTGTCTCGCGGTCGATGAACCGGTCCACCGCCGTGCGGATCACTTCGCTTTGGGTCTTGCCCAATCGCCGGGCAATCGACCTAACCGCTGTCTGTTCACGTTCAGTGAGGTATATCTGGGTTCGCCGCACGGTGCACCTCCGTCGAAATGTACATCACTACCATACATCACTCCGGCGGTGTTGCCAACATGTGGGCGTGTGTCGAACGCTGTTCGGCGTAACCCGCAAACCGAGGCGCCTCGCGCCTCGGTGGAAGCGTAGCTT
>CAYWCB010000362.1:0-1522 GCA_964456615.1 uncultured Eubacteriales bacterium
CGAGTGGGTCTTGAGCATGTGGCGCTCGCGCCTCCAAGGCACGGGCACGCACTGAGACGTTCCGCCGACGGCGTTGGACGGTGACCGGGTTGACGACGCGAGCAGATCCTAGGGCCATCGTCCTCGTCTTGGACAGTGTGGGCGCCGGTGCCCTGCCCGATGCCGCGCACTACGGGGACGAGGGCTCGAACACGCTTGCGCACACGGCGGCTGCGGTCGGGGGGCTGTCCATGCCCAACCTGGGCGCGATGGGCCTCGGGAACATCACGGACGTCGCGGGTGTTCTGCCTGTGGGAGATCCGAGCGCCTCGTGGGGCCGTTGCGCCGAGGCCTCGGCAGGGAAGGACACGACCACGGGGCACTGGGAGATGATGGGTTTGCACCTGACGCGGCCCTTCCCGGTCTACCCGGATGGCTTCCCGCCGGAGGTGAGGGACGCCTTCGTCCGCGAAACGGGCCTCGGTTGGCTCGGCAACTACCCGGCCAGCGGGACGGTCATCATCCAGGACTTCGGCGACGAACACGTCGCTACCGGGCGCCCGATCGTGTACACGAGCGCGGACTCCGTCTTCCAGATCGCTGCTCACGAGGACGTCATCCCCATCGAAGAGCTCTACCGGATCTGTTCGGTCACTCGCGACCGCGTTTTGGTGGGGCAGCACGCCGTCGGGCGTATCATCGCGCGCCCGTTCGTGGGCCCGGACGACACGGGGCGCTACACGCGCACGCACCGACGCCGCGACTTCGCGCTGAAGCCCTCCGAGCCCACCGTGCTCGACCGCCTGGGCGAGATCGGAGTCGTGACCTACGGCGTCGGCAAGATCGGCGAGATCTTCGCGTGGCAAGGCGTCTGCGAGTCGCCGCACGTCACCGACAACATGGACGGGTTCGACAAGCTCATAGCGCGCGTCGCCGGAGACGAGCCGGGTCTCGCCTTCGCGAACCTCGTGGACTTCGACATGATCTGGGGACATCGAAACGACGCCGAAGGCTACGCGAGCGGGCTGGAAGCGGTCGACAGGCGGATCCCGGAGCTTCTCGACGCCATGATCGAGGGCGATCTGCTCATCGTCACGGCCGATCACGGATGCGACCCGACTACCGCCTCGACCGACCATTCGCGCGAGTACGCGCCCCTCATAGCCAAGATGAAGGGCGTGGACTCGGGTGTCGACCTCGGCACGAGGGCGACCTTCTCGGACGTCGGCGAGACCGTCCTCGACTTCTACGGCATCTCGGGGCGCTGCGGACGGGGTACGAGCTTCTTGCCGGAGGTTCGTGACGCAGGATGACTCGCCTGACCCGTCGAAACGCGCGGCGGGTCCGCGTGAGACAAGGAGCACAGCGTTGAGTGAACTCTCCTTCGAAGAGCTGATAGAGCTGAAGCGGGACAGGCGCGCTCACTCCGCGGATCAGATCGAGCGGATCGTGCTCGATTACACGCGCGGTGTCGTTCCCGACTACCAGATGGCCGCATGGCTCATGGCCGCGTACCTGAACGGCCTGGACGCCGACGAGACCG
>CAYWCB010000363.1:0-1521 GCA_964456615.1 uncultured Eubacteriales bacterium
CAGCGTCCGACCACGACTGACGAGCACGGGAACGTGGTCCTGGGGTCTGCCGAGATCGGCAAGACGCTCGCCGAAGCCCTGGAGCGGGCGTATCTCGCACGGGTCGGCAGGCCGATCAAGGTGCGCTCGAAGCAGATCGGCTACGAGACCCGATGCGCCGAGCCGATCGCCTTCGACATCATGCTCGGGTCGCAACTGGGAGTTGGCGCCTACCGCGCGATCGTCGAGGAGGGGCTCACCGGCCACATGGTGAGCGTGCACGACCAGCTGGCGCTCAACTACGTGCCCTTCGACGAGCTCATCGACCCGGTCACCCTGAAGACGAGGATCCGATACATCGACACGTCGAGCGATTTCTACCGGCTGGCCAGAGCGCTCGAGTACCAGGCCTCCTCGTTCCTGGACGCCGAGTGCACGTAGCGAGGACATACCGGGCACCTACACCAGCAGGACGGACCGGGGCGTGCGCCGGCCAGGACATACCGCGTGCGTGCGCCTCAGCGCCGATCCGCCGGCACCCGCGCGGTCCGGTGGAGGTCCGGTGGAGGGCATCGCCCGGCGAGGCCTGTCTGATACGATGAGTGCTCGCTGACAGTGCCCGTGACAAGCCGGGCCCAGCGTGCTCCGCGCCCAGCCACGTCAGCACATCACAGGAGGTCAATCGCCAATGTCGTGGGGTCTTGAGAACCGTCTGTCCCGCATCATCCAGCCCGAGGACGGGCGCACGGTCATGCTCGCGGTCGACCACGGGTACTTCCAGGGGCCGACCACCGGTCTCGTGGATGCATGCGGCTGCATCACGCCTCTGTGGCCCTACGCGGACACCCTGATGCTCACGCGAGGCATCCTTCGCACAAGCGTGGACAGCTCGATCAGGACGCCGATCGTCTTGCGGGTCTCGGGCGGCAACAGCGTGCTCGAGGACGACCTGTCAAACGAGACGATCATTACCTCGATAGAGGAGTGCATCCGCCTGAACGCCGCCGGGATGGCCCTCTCGATCTACGTGGGCTCTCCCAACCAGCAGCAGACCATCGCCAACCTCGCGAAGCTCGTCGATGAGGGTGAGCGCTACGGTATCCCCGTGCTCGCTGTCACGGCCGTGGGCAAGGAGATGGTTCGGGACGCCCGGTATCTCGGCCTTGCCACGCGCATCGCCGCCGAGATGGGCGCACACATCGTCAAGACGTATTTGTGCGAGGACTTCGAGCGCGTCGTGGCCGGCTGCCCGGTGCCGATCGTGGTCGCCGGGGGCAAGAAGCTCCCCGAGCGCGAAGCGCTGCAGCTCACGTTCGACTCCATCGCTTCCGGAGCGGCAGGCGTGGACATGGGGCGCAACATCTTCCAGTCCGACTCGCCTGCCGGGATGATCAAGGCCGTTCGTGCGATCGTGCACGACAACGTCTCCGTGGACGACGCCTTCGGCATATACGAAGACGAGAAGGCAGCGTCCGGAACGTCCCAGACAGTCTCCGCCGCCGAAGTCGCCGCGGACCGGAAGCTCTAGGGAAGCCTCGACCT
>CAYWCB010000364.1:0-1519 GCA_964456615.1 uncultured Eubacteriales bacterium
GATGAATCGAGCTTCGACGCCAGCACCGTGCCGGGATTGAAATTGCCGCCGGACTACGGCGGCCAGTTCCTGTCGTTCGACGGCGCCAAGCGCTCGTTCGTGGTGGATGCATTGTTGCGCATCGGCCATCTGAGAGATGCCGAGGAACTGGTCGCACCCACCATCACCTCATCGCGCGCGTTCGGCTACCGCAACAAGATCGAGCTCGTACCCATCTCCACTCATCGCCTCGAACTCGGTTTCCACGGACTCGGCAGCGACGCGGTGGTACCGGTGGAGCGCTGTCTGCTGCTGCCGACCGCATACGAGAAGGCGCCCGCGCGCCTTGCCGGTGCGCTTCGATACGCTTCGGGAGCGCGCGACCTCGCGATCTCCCGAGTGGGCCTTCGTGTCGCCTCGAATACCTCCGACGTTGAGACCGCGCTCTGGACGGCGCCCTCGGCGTTCCCGAGGAACACGGTTGCGAGCACGATCACGGATGCTCTCAACGCATCGAGCGTCGTGCGTGTTCTCACCAAGGACGCCCGCGAGCGCCACGGGAAGACCAGCGTCGAGGTCCTTGCCGGACGTGGCTACTGGCGCGAGGAACTCGGGCACCAGCTCTTCGCTGTCTCGGCGCCGTCCTTCTTCCAGGTCAACACCGACGCCGCGGCGAAGCTCGTCGCATGCGCGCTCGACGCGGTGGCTGCCGATTCCCCGGATTCGGTGCTCGATGTCTATGCAGGTGTCGGCACGTTCTCTCTCGGCCTCGCCCGGAGGGCAGGCTCAGTCGTCTCCGTGGAGGCCGCGGGCTCCGCCGTTCGAGATCTGAGACGCAATCTGGAAAACGCCGGCCTCTCCGTGCGCGTCGAGCCCGGCGATGCTGCCCGGGTCCTGCCGACACTCGGCCGGTTCGACGCGGTGCTCGTCGATCCGCCGAGGGGCGGCCTGGACCGCGAGGTCGTGAGAGCGGTCGCGCATACGCGCCCACCCCGCATCGTGTACGTCTCCTGTGATCCGGCCACACTCGCCCGTGACGCAAGGTATCTCGCGGAGTTCGACTATCGGCTCGTGTCGGCCGTGCCGATCGACTTGTTCCCCCAGACCTACCACGTCGATACGGTCGCGACGTTCGTGGGCCAGTACTAGCCAGAGCGCCGCGAACCGTCTCGGAGGGCTCGCGCTCGGCCGGTTTGGAGCGCACATGCGAAGGGCCATCCGATCCTGCACACGGATGGCCCTCGCGACGAGTCGGCTGGCGAGCTAGACGAGCTTCCCGACCTCAGGGAAGTCGGCCACATAGACGTCGTGCGGGGCGTCCTCGTGCTCGTCGGTCAGGTCGGCACCCGCCGAATGCATCCCTTCGTGGTCGCCATCCGTCCACATGCCGCTCTCGCTCACGTCGTAGACGACACCCTTGTAGGCGACGTACCCGGGCCGGCCGTCCCGTCCGTCGAACTCGGACAATTCCTCAGCGGTGAACTCCCTCATCTGCTCCTCCTCGATCCGGTAGGGGCCGCGCTTGTGGTGTTTCTCCCCC
>CAYWCB010000365.1:0-222 GCA_964456615.1 uncultured Eubacteriales bacterium
CTTCGAGCCCATCGGCGAGGAGGAGCTCGACATCCCGGCGTTCTTGAAGAAGCGGACGTTCTAGGGCGACACGGGCGGGCTGAACCGCCGCCGCGGCCGCCACAGGCGAGCGACGGGGGAAGCGCCCATCACGATATCGGGCCCGGTACCGACGACGGCGAGACCTCGTCGGTACCGGGCCCGGCTCTTTCGTCGCCCGCCCGGTGAGTCGGCGTCGCGCGG
>CAYWCB010000365.1:247-1507 GCA_964456615.1 uncultured Eubacteriales bacterium
TCCAGCCATACTTGTACCAGCGCGAGATGCACCTCTCAACAGCGGAGTCGAGCCGTGCCGACTCGATGCGTACAACAGCGTCGGGCATCGGAGATCGCGGCCTTGCGTGCGACCAGGGGGCCGACACGTTTCGACAAGGGAGCGAGACGAACCGTGCACGAGCCGAGACTCACGAGGGTCGAGAGATCCGGATGCGCGTTCTGGACCGATGATGCCCTGCTCCACCGGGCTGGAGTCCTCATAGCGTTCTCTGAGCGACAGGGCGGGGTGAGCGGCGGACCCTATCGAACCCTCAATCTGGCATCCAGCGTGGACGATCGTGCTCGTGACGTCGATGAGAACCGATCGAGGTTCTTCACCGCGCTCGGCGTGAGCCCTCTGCGCGATCGCCTGGTGATGGCCGAGCAGGTCCACGGGATCCGGGTGGCGCTTGTCGACGGGACCGACGCCGGGCGGGGAGCGTGGGCGGAGGGCTCCGCGCTTCCTGTGGAGGGTTGTGATGGTCTCGTGACGTGTGAGATCGGGCTTCCGCTCATGCTGTGCTTCGCGGACTGCGTTCCAGTCGTGCTCGTTGCGCTGTCGTCGCAGGGGGCCGCGGTCGCCGTGCTGCACGCGGGGTGGCGCGGCGTGAGGGACCGCATAGAGACGATCGGCGCGCGCGCGCTCACGCAGGCACTAGGGTGCGATCCCTGCAACGTGCTCGCCTACATCGGCCCGCACATCTGCGGCACCCACTATGAAGTCGATGCGGATGTCGCATCGCAAAGCGACGAGAGGTTTGCTACATTCTCGCGGACGGATCGCTGGAAGCTCGACCTCGGGGCAACGGTGTCTGCGAGGCTTGTTGAAGTGGGAGTCATGATGAGCTCACAGTGCAGCCTCGCGGAGTGCACTGCGGAACACACCGATCGCTTCTTCAGCCATCGGGCAGAAAGCGGCCTGACCGGCCGCCATGCGGCATTCGCGGCGATCACAAGGCCCGTTGCGTGATCCATCGCGCGGGCTTGTGCGTGCTGCTGATCGCGGCCGCCTTCCTTCCTGTCGCGTGCTCGCGCGCAAGTGACGGCGAGCAGGTCGTCGTGACCGGATCGACCACGATCCTGCCGATCGCCGAAGTCTCGGCGGAGATATATCGGAAGGTGGAGCCGGACACCCGCGTTCTCGTCTCGGGCGTCGGCTCTTCGGCGGGGATCGAGAGCGTCTCAACGGGTTCGTCGGACATCGGCACGTCCTCGAGGGAACTGAAGCCCGAAGAGGAGG